>JBAIYS010000011.1 GCA_036763105.1 Peptococcaceae bacterium 1198_IL3148
GACAACACCAAGTTCACCATTCAACTGATCACCCCCATCGCTATGGAAGAAGGTCTGCGCTTTGCTGTTCGTGAAGGTGGCCGTACCGTAGGCGCTGGCGTTGTAACCAAGGTTCTGGCTTAGTTTTAGATTTGTATTATTAGGAGGTGGGTTAACAACCCCCACCTCCTATTGTGTGCACAAAGGCCATCAAAGCCTTAGCGATGAAGTGGAAGGTTGCCTGTGTTAGCAGGGAAATTTTCACAGAGAAGTCCGCTGTAATCGGGCGATAAGGAGGAAAACAAATGAAGAAGCAAAAAATTCGTATCAGATTGAAGGCATACGATCATCAAATGCTAGACCAATCTGCTTTAAAGATAGTAGATACTGCAAAACGTACAGGTGCCTCGGTTGCTGGTCCAGTGCCACTGCCAACAGAAAAAAGCATCTATACAATTTTGCGTTCACCACACGTTAACAAAGATTCCCGTGAACAATTTGAAATGCGTGTGCATAAAAGATTAATTGATATCATTGAGCCAACACCAAAAACAGTTGACTCATTAATGCGCCTAGATTTACCTGCTGGCGTAGATATAGAAATTAAGTTATAATAGTAAAGGTTTTGCATGAGAAACGCCCGGGTCAGTGTTCCTGGGTAGAAACCGATTAAGTTCGGAAAACGAACCGCTAATCGTGTCATAGGAGGTGCAGCAACAGTGGATAAAATGGTTTTAGGAAGAAAAGTTGGTATGACTCAAATTTTAACTCCCGATGGCAAGGCAATTCCAGTGACAGTGGTGGAAGCTGGTCCTTGTGTGGTAACTCAAAAGAAAACCGTTGCATCAGATGGTTACAATGCTGTACAAATTGGTTTTGAAGATGTTCGGGAAAAATTGCTGAACAAGCCACAGAAAGGTCACTTAAATAAAGCTGGCGTTCGTCCATTGCGAGTTCTGCGCGAGTTCAAGCCTGAAAATGTTGACGACTACCAAGTGGGCCAAGAAATTAAGGCAGATGTTTTTGCCGAAGGCGAAAAGGTAGATGTGGTTGGTACCAGTAAAGGTCATGGTTTTTCTGGTAGCATTAAAAGACATGGCTTCCATCGTGGACCAATGGCTCACGGTTCTAAGTATCACCGTGGTTCAGGTTCACTAGGTTCTATGGAACCTGCTAGAGTTTTTAAAGGCAGAAAATTACCTGGACATTACGGGGTGGATCGGGTGACCGTTCAAAACCTGGAAATTGTCAAGGTAGATGCCGAGCGTAATTTGCTTGCCATTAAAGGCGCTGTTCCCGGACCACGGGGTGGCCTGCTGGTAATTAAAAACGCAGTTAAGGCCAACTAAACGGTGGCGGAAGGAGGAGTAAGTGATGCCTAAAGTATCGGTTTTCAATATAAACGGCGATCAAGTCGGTGAAATTGAACTAAGCGATGCGGTATGGGGTATTGAACCCAATGAACATGTACTGCATGAAGCAGTTGTAATGCAGCTGGCTGGCCAACGGCAGGGCACTCACGAGACCAAAACCAGATCTGAAGTGCGTGGTGGCGGTCGCAAGCCCTGGCGTCAAAAAGGTACTGGCCGTGCAAGACACGGTTCCACAAGATCACCAATTTGGCGTACCGGTGGTGTTGTATTTGGACCACACAATAGAGATTACAAATATTCACTACCTAAAAAAGTGAGACGTCTAGCAATGAAATCAGCCCTTTCCAGTAAAGTGAAAGCTGGCGAAATTGTGGTGCTGGATGAATTATCCTTGGCTCAACCAAAAACCAAGGAAATGGTAGGAATTTTAAACAAGCTGAATGTGCAAAATAAAGCATTAGTAGTAACAGCAGACGTAAATGAAAATGTTTTGAAATCTGCTCGCAACATCCCTGGTGTTAAGCAAATTAAAGTAGCGGGCATTAATGTTTACGATTTGCTACACCACGACAAACTGGTCATCACCAAAGAGGCTGTGGCCAAGGTCGAGGAGGTGCTGGCATAGTGAAAAACCCACGGGATATTATTATAAAACCAGTAATTTCTGAAAAAAGCACTGGGCTTTTAGCAGATAACAAGTATACTTTTTGGGTTAGCACCAATGCCAACAAAGTAGAAGTTAAGCAAGCCGTTGAGGACTTGTTTAAAGTAAAAGTCGAAAAAGTAAACACTATGAATGTTAACGGCAAACGCAAGCGCGTACGCCAATTTGTCGGTAAAACCCCTGACAGAAAGAAAGCCATTGTAACACTCAGGGAAGGCGACAAGATCGAAATATTCGAAGGTGTGTAAGGAGGGGTATTAGGTGGCAGTTAAAAAGTATAAACCAACCTCCCCAGGTCGCCGGTTTGTGACCACTGCTTCTTTTGAAGAGATCACTAAAACCGAACCTGAGAAGTCTCTGCTAGCACCTCTGAAGAAACAATCAGGCCGTAACAACCAAGGTCGTTTAACAGTAAGACACCGTGGTGGCGGTCACAAGAGGATGTACCGTATTATAGACTTCAAGCGGGATAAAGATGCAATTCCGGCTAAAGTAGCCAGCATTGAATATGATCCAAACCGCTCCGCAAGAATAGCTCTGCTCAACTACGCAGACGGTGAAAAACGTTATATTCTTGCTCCGCACGGTTTAACTGTAGGAACTGTGGTAGAATCAGGTCCGGAAGCAGATATTAAAGTGGGTAATGCATTGCCACTGGCAAATATTCCTGTTGGTACAATGATTCATAACATTGAACTGTATCCAGGTCGTGGCGGTCAAATGGTTCGTTCAGCAGGAGCTTCGGCTCAACTGATGGCCAAAGAAGGAAAGTATGCAACTCTGCGCATGCCATCCGGTGAAATGCGCATGGTACTACAAACTTGCCGTGCAACCATTGGTCAGGTTGGTAACATAGAACATGAGAACATTACCATTGGTAAAGCTGGTAGAGCACGTCATTTGGGTAAACGCCCATCTGTTCGTGGTGTAGTGATGAACCCAGTAGACCACCCACATGGTGGTGGTGAAGGTCGCTCACCTGTAGGACGTAACCCTGTTACTCCTTGGGGCAAACCGGCACTGGGTGCTCGCACTCGTAAGAAAAAGTCTAGCGATAGGCTGATTGTAAAACGCCGTAATAAGAAGTAATAAAAGGAGGTCCAGCTATGGGTAGGTCACTCAAGAAAGGACCATACGTTGATGCAAAGCTTTTAGCCAGAATTGAAAAAATGAATGAATCTGGTGAAAAGAAAGTATTAAAAAGCTGGTCACGTAGTTCTACAATTTTCCCACAGATGGTAGGACATACAATTGCTGTACATGATGGACGTAAGCATGTACCTGTATATATTACCGAAGATATGATTGGCCATAAGTTGGGCGAATTTGCCCCAACCCGGACATTCCGTGGCCATGGTGATCACACAGAAAGATCTACTGCTCTTAAGTAGTCCCAGAGAGGGGGGTAATAACAATGGAAGCAAAAGCCATTGCTAAATATGTCAGAGTATCCCCGCGCAAGGTTCGTCAGGTTGTTGACTTGATTCGGGGTAAAGAACTAAAGCAAGCCCTGGCAATTATCAAACATACTCCTAAACGTGCTTCTGAAGCAGTGACTAAGGTGGTTAACTCCGCCGCAGCCAACGCTGAGCACAATTATGATATGGATAAAGACAGTTTGTATATTGCCGAAGCCTATGTGGACCAGGGTCCCACCCTCAAGCGCTTCAAGCCTAGAGCTTACGGCCGGGCGGATCAAATGCGCAGACGTACTAGCCACATCACCATTGTGGTGAAAGAAAAATAAAGGAGGGATAACTGAGTGGGCCAAAAGGTTAACCCAAAAGGATTAAGAGTCGGCATCATTAAGGATTGGGATTCTAAATGGTTTGCTGATAAGCGCAACTATTCAAATCTACTGATTGAAGACCAAAAAATTCGCAAATACGTTAAGAAAAAATTATATGCGGCTGGCATTGCCAACATTCAAATTGAACGTGCTGCTAACCGCGTTAAAGTAACCATTCATACCGCTAAACCAGGTATTGTAATTGGCCGCGGCGGTACTGAAGTTGAAGCATTGAGACAAAGCTTGGAGAAGTTGACCGGTAAAAAAGTAAATGTCAACATCCAAGAAGTAAAAGTGCCAGAAGTAAATGCACAATTGGTTGCAGAAAACGTAGCCCAGCAGTTGGAAAAGCGGATTGCTTTCCGTCGTGCTATCAAGCAAGTTATCGGCCGGGCAACTAAGATGGGCGCTAAAGGTATCAAGGTTGCAGTTAGCGGTCGCTTAGGTGGCGCTGAGATTGCTCGTACCGAATGGGCCAGTGAAGGTAAAGTACCTCTGCATACACTCCGTGCAGATGTTGAATATGGTTTTGCAGAAGCAGATACAACATACGGCAAGATCGGCGTAAAAGTATGGATCTATAAAGGAGAGGTGTTGCCCCAAAGGGCACAGGCTGCTGCCGTAGAAGGAGGGGAATAGGCAATGCTAATACCGAAAAGGGTTAAGTATCGCAGACCACACCGCCCCCGTAAATTGACTGGACGCGCAAAAGGTGGTACTGAGGTGCAATTTGGTGAATATGGTATTCAAGCAATTGAAGCAGGTTGGATCACCAACCGCCAAATTGAAGCTGCACGTATTGCCATGACACGTTACATCAAACGTGGTGGTAAAGTTTGGATTCGTATATTCCCAGATAGACCAATTACTCAAAAGCCTGCTGAAACTCGTATGGGTAAAGGTAAAGGTTCTCCGGAACTTTGGGTTGCAGCTGTTAAACAAGGTAGAGTAATGTTTGAATTGGCTGGGGTTCCAGAAGATGTGGCTCGTGAAGCCTTGAGATTGGCTTCTAATAAATTGCCCGTTAAGTGCAAAATTGTTAGACGTGGGGAAGTAGGTGAGGCCAATGAAAGCTAAAGAACTCCGTGAACTTACTGTTGAAGAATTAAACAAAAAGTTGGACGAAAGTAAAGACGAGCTCTTTAAATTAAGATTCCAATTGGCTACCGGACAGTTGGATAACCCGCTAAAAATTAAACAAGTTCGTCATAACATTGCTCGGGTAAAGACCATTATTCGCGAGCGTGAATTGGGAATTCAGAGAGCATAATTTGCTCACTGAAGGGAAGGAGGCATACCTGTGCAAGAACGCAGCCTGCGTAAGGTTCGCTACGGTAAAGTTGTGAGCGACAAAATGGACAAAACAGTTGTGGTGGCTGTTGAAAGTTTTAACAGACATCCTATCTATGGTAAAACTGTTCGTCAAACTAAAAAATACAAGGCTCATGATGGGGAAAACACATGCCGCATAGGTGACGAAGTTAAAATCATGGAAACTCGTCCGCTGTCCAAAGATAAGAGATGGCGAGTAGTTGAAATCCTCAGAAGAGCTGAGCAGATTTAATATACTCCCTTAATGTAGCACTGTGCTGAAAGGAGGGAATCAGCTTGATTCAAGTCGAAACCAGATTAAATGTTGCCGATAACACAGGCGCCAAAGAACTTCTGTGTATTCGTGTAATGGGCGGTTCCACTAGACGTTATGCTAGTATTGGTGATGTGATTGTTGCAACTGTTAAACAGGCTACACCAGGCGGCGTTGTCAAGAAAGGTGACGTTGTGAAAGCGGTTGTAGTACGTACAAATAAAGAAATTCGCAGACCAGACGGGTCATATATCAAGTTCGATGAAAACGCTGCTGTAATCATTAAAGACGATAAAAGTCCCAGGGGCACCCGTATCTTTGGCCCTGTAGCCAGAGAGTTGCGGGAAAAAGATTATATGAAAATTGTTTCTCTGGCTCCCGAGGTTCTGTAAGAGGAGGTGCATAGTATGCCCAAAGTCCACGTACGCAAGGGAGATACAGTGGTAGTAATCACTGGCAAGGACGCTGGTAAAAAAGGTAAGGTTTTGGAAGTGCAACCCAAAACCAGTCGTGTGGTGGTTGAAGGTGTTAACGTTGTAAAACGTCACACTCGCCCAACACAAGCCAACCCTCAAGGGGGTATTATTGAAAAGCCTGCTCCTATCCATAGTTCTAATGTAATGCCGTTTTGCTCAAAGTGCGACAAACCAGTTCGTGTTAAGAAGAAAATTGACGGCCAAAAAGAACGTATTTGCAGACAATGTGGTGAAGTTCTAGGCTAATCCACAATGGGAAGGAGGTAACAACCGATGCCAAGGCTTAAGGATAAATACAATGATGAAATCGTAAAAGCTATGATGCAAAAGTTTGGCTATAAAAATGTGATGGAAGTACCCAAACTAGACAAAGTTGTTATTAACGTAGGTCTGGGTGAAGCCATTCAAAATTCAAAAGCTATCGATGCTGCAGTTGGCGATATTATGAAAATCACAGGCCAGCGCCCTGTGGTTACTAAAGCGAAAAAATCCATTGCTGGTTTTAAATTAAGAGAAGGTATGAGCATTGGTGCTAAGGTAACTTTACGCGGTGAACGGATGTGGGACTTTGTTGACAAAGTTGTCAGCATTGCGCTACCACGCGTACGCGATTTTCGTGGCGTATCCCCAACAGCATTTGATGGTCGCGGCAACTATACACTAGGTGTCAGGGAACAACTAATTTTCCCTGAGATTGAGTACGATAAAGTTGATAAAGTACGCGGTATGGACATTAGTTTTGTGACAACAGCAAAAACTGATGAAGAAGCTCGCGAGCTATTAAGACTGTTAGGCATGCCATTTAAAAAGGCCAGCTAAGCACCCATCGCTAGTCCGGCTAACTTAGAACTGTCGGCAAAGGAGGGAATCAAATGGCTAAAAAAGCTATGATTAATAAAGCTAACCGTCGCCAGAGATTTAAAGTGCGGGAATATAATCGCTGCAAATTATGTGGTAGACCACATGCTTATATGAGAAAGTTTGGTATCTGCCGCGTTTGTTTCCGGGAATTAGCTTATAAAGGCGAAATTCCGGGCGTCAAAAAGGCAAGCTGGTAATAGGAAGGAGGTAGGGGCAATGGTAATGACCGATCCCATTGCAGACTTCTTGACCCGTATTCGTAATGCTAACATGGTAAACAAGGGTGTAGTTGAAGCTCCTGCATCCAAAGTTAAAAAAGCTATAGCCGATATCCTGAAACAAGAGGGCTATATCAAAGATTACGAAGTCATAGAAGACGGTAAACAGGGTATTGTGCGTGTATACATGAAGTATGCTGGCGACAAGCAAAAAGTTATCACTGGTATCAAAAAGATTTCTAAGCCAGGGTTGCGTGTATACGCCAGAAAAGATAATATACCTAAGGTATTAAGTGGTTTGGGTATAGCAATTATTTCCACTTCCAAAGGAATTATAACCGACAAGAAAGCCCGTGAACTAGGCGTAGGTGGAGAAGTTATCTGCTACGTTTGGTAAGGGTCGCTAGGGAGGTGTAGTTATGTCTCGTACTGGTAGAAAACCCATTACGGTACCCCAGGGCGTTGAAGTTAAAATTGACGGTAACGTTGTTAGCGTAAAGGGTCCCAAAGGCCAATTGGAAAGCGCTATGCATCAAGATATGATTATCAAGATGGAAGACAACGTTATTGTGGTTGAACGTCCTTCAGATAATAAACAACACAAGGCATTGCACGGTACCACCAGATCACTGATTGCTAACATGGTTGAAGGTGTGAGCAACGGTTATCAAAAGAACCTGGAACTGGTTGGTGTAGGTTACCGTGCCCAAAAGCAAGGTAATAAGCTGGTGCTAAACATGGGTTATTCACACCCTGTAGAAATGGAAGCGCCTGCGGGTATTGAAATTGAAGTGCCTGCTGCTACTAAAATATCTGTTAAAGGTGTTGATAAGCAGCTGGTGGGTGAATTTGCTGCCAATATTCGTGCTGTTCGTGAGCCTGAGCCTTATAAGGGTAAAGGTATTAAGTATGAAAACGAAAGAATCCGCCGTAAGGCTGGTAAGACCGGTAAGAAGTAAGGGAAGGAGTGAATTCAGTTGATTAAAAGAGTTGATCGCAAAGCTGTACGCGCCAAGCGTCGCATGAGACTGCGCAACAAGCTGCGTGGCACCACTGAGCGTCCGAGACTGAGTGTATTTCGTAGCCTAAATAACATTTACTCACAAATTATTGACGACGAAAAGGGTGTAACACTGGCGGCTGCTTCATCCCTCTCACCGGAGCTTAAAGGTAAAGTGAGTACAGGCGGCAACATTGAAGCTGCCACAGCAGTGGGAGAGCTTATTGCTAAAAAAGCCCTCGATGCAGGCATTAAAAGTGTAGTATTTGATCGGGCCGGATATATCTATCATGGTCGGGTTAAAGCTCTGGCCGAAGCGGCCAGAAAAGGTGGCCTGGAATTCTAGTACGGTTTAAGGAGGGAATATAAAGCATAATGGCAAGAGTAGACGCCAGCAAGCTGGAATTGTCCGAAAAAGTTGTGTATATTAACCGTGTGGCCAAAGTGGTAAAAGGTGGTCGCAGATTTAGTTTTTCTGCTCTTGTGGTTGTCGGTGACGGCAACGGGCATGTGGGTTTTGGCCTTGGTAAAGCCAGCCAAGTACCTGATGCCATTCGCAAGGGTGTTGAGGATGCAAAGAAAAATTTAATTACAGTTCCCCTAAACGGTACCACTATCCCTCACCAAGTAATGGGTATTTTTGGCGCAGGTAAAGTATTACTGAAACCTGCTGCACCCGGTACTGGTGTTATTGCCGGTGGCCCAGTGAGAGCTATTCTTGAACTGGCGGGGGTACGTGATATTCTGACCAAGTCATTGGGTTCAAATAATGCCAACAACATGGTACGCGCTACCATGGAAGGCATAAAGAGTTTAAAGACTCCAGAACATGTGGCAAGGCTCAGAGGAAAATCTGTTGAAGAACTGCTAGGTTAGGAGGGCGGACATGGCCAAGTTACAAATTACTCTGGTAAAAAGCCCAATAGGCAGGCCTGAAAAACAGCGTATAACTGTACGCACACTAGGCCTAACCAAGCTGAACAGTAAGGTTGTTCATGAAGACACCCCACAAATTAGGGGTATGATAGATAAAGTAGCTCACATGGTTAAGGTAGAAGAAGTGTAAGGGAGGTGCGACGGTGAAATTAAACGAGTTGAAGCCAGCTCCTGGAGCGAGGAAGAAACCTACCCGTAAGGGTCAAGGTATTGGCTCAGGCTTAGGTAAAACTGCTGGACGTGGTCATAAAGGTCAAAAGGCACGCTCTGGTGGTGGTGTAAGACCTGGTTTCGAGGGTGGTCAAATGCCCTTGCAACGTCGCTTACCCAAGCGTGGATTTACAAATATTTTTAGGAAAGAAATCATCGCCATTAACGTTGATGCGTTAAATCGTTTTGAAAATGGCACCATAGTAACTCCAGAGGCTTTAAAAGAAGCTGGAGTGATTAAGAAAATTGCAGATGGAGTAAAGATTCTCGGTAATGGTGAACTGGAAAAGTCCCTTACTGTTAAGGCTAACGCCTTCAGCAAGTCAGCTGCTGAAAAGATTACAGCTGCTGGCGGTACAGTTGAGGTGATTTAACCTTGCTGGATAGCTTGAAAAACGCGCTAAAGAGTCCAGATCTGAAAAACAAATTATTATTCACGTTGATGATGATGTTTGTTTTTCGTCTAGCCGCACATATTCCGGTTCCCGGCGTTGATCCTGAGGCATTCCGGAATCTAGCCAGTCAAAACTCGTTATTGGGCTTTCTTGACATTGTATCTGGTGGTGCATTTGCTAACATCTCTGTTGTTGCAATGGGTATTTTCCCATACATCAACGCGTCGATTATTATGCAATTGCTAACAATAATTATACCCAGACTGGAGCAACTTTCTAAAGAGGGCGAAGAGGGCCGGAAAAAGATTTCCCAATATACTCGGTACTTTACCGCAGTGATTGCCTTTGTTCAGGCAATCGGGTTATCGGTTTTCATGAAAGGTTCGCTTGAGAATCCAGGGCCCTTCACCTACGCAGTTGTGGCGGTCACATTAACAGCTGGTACTGTGTTCTTAATGTGGTTGGGTGAGCAAATTACAGACAAAGGTATTGGTAATGGTATTTCGCTGATTATTTTTGCAGGTATTGTTTCCAGAATACCGTCGGCACTTGTTAATTTGTATGAATTGTTTACAGCAGGTACAATCAACATTCTTAGTATCGTACTGTTGGTGGTTATTGCCGGAGCGGTAATTGCCGGGATCGTTTTTGTAACCCAAGGTCAACGACGAATCCCAGTGCAGTATGCCAAACGGGTAGTTGGACGTCGGGTATATGGCGGTCAAACCACACACTTGCCTTTAAAGGTTAACCAGGCAGGGGTGATACCAGTTATTTTTGCATCGTCACTGTTGATGTTTCCAGAGCAGCTAATTCAATGGTTTGGTGGCGCTGGCGTTGCCCAGTGGTATGCTAAATATCTGGGTTTTGGAACAGTAATAAACAGCATATTTTATGCGCTGTTGATTATCGGTTTCACATACTTCTATACAGCTGTAATCATGAACCCAGTTGATATTGCCGATAACATTAAACGTAATGGCGGCTTTATACCAGGTATTAGACCAGGTAGACCAACAGCTGAATATATTTCCCGTATAATGAGCCGAATTACCCTGGCCGGTGCTATATTCTTGGCATTGGTGGCCATACTGCCGAACTTTGTTTTGGCAGCAACCAAAATACCAGGAATATGGTTCGGGGGAACATCGTTGCTGATTGTAGTGGGCGTTGCACTAGACACCATGAAACAAATAGAATCCCAATTATTGATGCGCAGCTATCAAGGGTTCATTAAATAGGATGGTTTAACATGATAACCTGTAAATCTGAAAGAGAACTCAAATACATGCGCGACGCAGGCAAAGTCGTAGCATTAACCCATAAAGAATTGGAGAAAGCAGTAAAGCCAGGGGTAACCACTAAGGAATTGGACACCATTGCGGAGAATGTGGTTTTAAAGCAAGGGGCCAAACCTTCGTTCAAAGGCTTATATGGTTTTCCAGCAACCATTTGTGCTTCGGTAAATGAAGAGGTGGTACACGGTATACCCGGTTTAAAGAAATTGGAAATCGGAGATATTATTAGTATTGACCTTGGAGCGGTAATAAATGGCTTTCATGGGGATGCTACCCGCACCTTGCCGGTGGGAACGGTCAGTGATGATGCTTTGGAATTAATCAGAGTTACTGAACAATCACTGTATGTGGGCATAGACCAGGCGAGAGATGGAAATCGGCTGTCGGACATCTCGCACGCTGTACAAGACTACGTTGAAAGCCATGGGTTTTCTGTGGTTAGAGACTATGTTGGACACGGAATCGGCAGCAAATTACATGAGGATCCGCAGGTGCCTAATTTTGGCCGTCCAGGACGTGGACCGCGGCTAAAAAAAGGAATGACATTAGCTATTGAACCTATGGTTAACATGGGCACCTACGAGGTGCAAACTCTTCCTAATAACTGGACGGTAGTAACCAAAGATGGAAAGATGTCAGCCCATGTTGAACATACCATTGCCATAACTGATGATGTACCGGAGATATTAACCAGGCTATAAAGCGGAGGTGTAGTGTTGAAGGGCGTCGATTTGCAAGTGGGGCAATTAGTTTGCTCAACACTGGGGCGAGATAAAGGTAAAGTTTATCTTGTGATTGGGCTGACAGATGTCAACCGGGTATTGGTTGCAGATGGAAAAGTCCGCCGAATTGAAAATCCAAAGAAAAAAAATATCAAGCATCTACAGCGAATAGCTGCTACATCTGAAGAAATTGTCAACAAAATTAGCAATCAACAAATCAGTGACTCAGATATAGTAAAGTTAATTGCTGGATATCTAAACAAATAGAGAAATGTTTGATGAGGGGAAGAGTAAGGAGGTTGTGATAGTTTAATGTCAAAGAGTGATGTTATTGAAGTAGAAGGTACCGTAATCGAGCCGCTACCGAACGCGATGTTTCGGGTAGAGCTTGCCAACGGGCATAAAGTTTTAGCCCATGTGTCCGGTAAAATACGGATGAATTTTATTCGTATCTTGCCTGGCGATAAAGTCACTGTGGAACTATCGCCATATGATTTGACACGGGGAAGAATTGTTTATCGTTATAAGTAAAACACCCAGCCGAAGGAGGGTGACTCATGAAAGTAAGACCATCGGTAAAACCAATCTGTGAAAAATGTAAAATCATTCGTCGTAAAGGCAAAGTAATGGTCATTTGTGAAAACCCTAAGCATAAGCAAAAGCAAGGGTAGAGTGGAGGTGTTCATAGGGAATGGCACGTATTTCCGGGGTAGACTTACCCAGGGATAAACGGGTGGAGATAGCCTTAACCTATATTTATGGTATTGGTTTATCAACTTCCCAGAAGATCCTAAAAGTAACAGGTGTTAACCCAGATACCAGAGTTCGTGACTTAACGGAAGAAGAAACTAACAAACTACGTGAGTATATTGATAAGAATGTAAAAGTTGAAGGTGACCTGAGACGGGAAGTTGCTCTTAACATCAAGCGGTTAATTGAAATTGGCTGTTACCGCGGTGTAAGACATCGTCGTGGATTACCAGTGCGTGGTCAGAAAACCAAGACCAATGCGCGTACCCGCAAAGGCCCGAAGAAGACTGTAGGCGCAAAAAGGAAGAAGTAGCCTAAGGGGGGAAATTGATAGATGGCCCGTCGTACAACTCGTACAAGAAGACGCGAGAGAAAGAACATTGATGTGGGTGTTGCTTTCATCAAATCTTCATTTAACAACACAATTGTTACCATCACTGATAAAAAAGGTAACGCTATATCTTGGGCATCAGCCGGTCAGGTTGGTTTTAAAGGATCTCGTAAGAGCACTCCTTTTGCAGCCCAAATGGCAGCTGAAAAGGCAGCGAAAGATGCTATGGAACATGGTATGAAAAATGTAGAAGTAATGGTTAAAGGCCCTGGCGCTGGCCGGGAAGCCGCTATCCGTTCTTTGCAAGCAGCTGGTTTGGAAGTAAGTATGATTAAGGATATTACTCCAATTCCACACAATGGCTGCCGTCCACCTAAGCGTCGTAGAGTATAACGGGAGGTGAGTTGATTGGCAAGATATACTGGACCACAATGTAAATTATGTCGTCGCGAAGGCTTAAAGCTGTATCTAAAAGGTGATCGTTGCTATACTGGCAAGTGTGCGATAGATAGACGCAGCTATGCTCCCGGACAACACGGACAAAACCGTAAGAAAGTAACAGAATACGGTCTGCAATTGCGCGCTAAGCAAAGAGCTCGCCGTATTTATGGTATATTAGAAAAGCAATTCCGTGGCTACTATGAAGAAGCTAACCGTCAGCCAGGTGTAACCGGTGATAACCTGCTTCGTCTATTGGAGCGTAGACTGGATAACGTTGTTTATCGCCTTGGTTTGGCAACTTCTCGTGTGGAAGCACGTCAGATAGTAACCCATGGCCACTTCGAAGTGAATGGACATAAAGTTAATATTCCATCCTTCTTAGTGCGTGTGGGAGACGAAATTGCGGTTACCGAAGGTAGCAAAAATTCTCCTCAAATCAAAGAATTGATGGAGCGGGCTGCTGAAAAGACCCCTCCAGCTTGGCTAGAGTACAATGCCGAGCAAGCTAAAGGTCGCGTAGTTGCCCTCCCGACAAGGGAACAAATCGATGTTCCTGTGGAAGAACACCTGATAGTCGAATTTTATTCTAGATAAGTCGGCAAGTAGGCTGATTGTTTTGTTCCGGTCAAAGGAGGGTTACCGTATAATATGCTGGAAATCGAGAAACCAAAAATTGAGATTGTTGATACCAATGACGATAATACCTATGGTAAGTTCGTCCTAGAGCCTTTAGAGCGGGGTTATGGTATTACCTTAGGTAACAGTTTACGCCGCATTTTACTGTCATCACTGCCCGGTGCGGCGGTGACAGCAATTAAGATTGAGGGCGTGTTGCATGAGTTTTCAACCGTTCCAGGTGTTAGAGAAGATGTAACAGACATTATTCTTAACCTAAAAAATCTATGTCTAAAAATACATGGTTCTGAAGAAGAAAAAGTATTGCGGATAGAAGCTCAGGGTGAGTGCACTGTTACAGCGGCAGACATCATTGGCGATGCGGATGTAGAGATTTTAAACCCGGACCTACACATAGCTACTATTGCCGAAGGTGGAAAGTTGGCTATGGAAATTAGAGTTTCCCGAGGCCGTGGTTATCACTCAGCGGAGATGAACAAACAGGGTGAGCACATTATTGGAGTTATTCCAATAGATTCTGCCTTTACCCCAGTGAGAAAAGTTAACTTCAATGTTGAGAATACACGGGTTGGGCAAATCACTAACTATGATAAGCTAACACTGGAAGTTTGGACTAACGGTAGCATTCGCCCGGATGAGGCAACCAGCCTAGCCGCGAAGATAATGAGTGAACACCTACAACTCTTTGTCGGACTAACAGAAGCAGCTAATGACGTAGAAATAATGGTTGAAAAAGAGGAAGAGCAAAAAGATAAAATTCTAGAGATGTCTATCGAAGAGCTAGATTTATCTGTGCGTTCTTATAACTGCTTAAAACGCGCTGGCATTAACAGCGTTGAAGAATTGGCAAATCGTACTGAAGAAGAAATGATGAAAGTGCGCAACCTGGGTAAAAAGTCCCTAGAAGAAGTAATTAATAAATTGCACGACTTGGGACTGGAACTCAGAAAACAAGAAGAATAAGGGGGGGAGCACGGTGAGCTATCGTAAGTTGGGTCGCAACACTGCCCACCGGAAAGCTATGCTTCGCAACCTAGTAACTTCTTTATTCCGTGAAGACAGGATTGAAACCACTGAAACACGGGCTAAGGAAGTGAGAAGTATAGCAGAAAAGCTGGTTACTGTTGCTAAGAAAAATGATTTAGCCGCCAGACGCCAGTGCCTCGAATACATTTTTGATGAAGACGTGGTGCGTAAGCTGTTTGATGACATTGCGCCCAAATATAACGACCGTCCAGGTGGTTATACCCGTATTGTTAAAACCGGCTTCCGCAGAGGCGATGCGTCTCCGATGGCCATTTTAGAATTAGTATAGCGGTAGATGCAGAACTATTGCATTGAATATACTCTTAAAGTCGTAGGAAATCGCTTTGCGATTTCCTTCTCGGCGTTTAAGGGGCTTTGAAAGTTGAGAGTAGTATGTCAAACACCAAACCAAAACCTGGGGCAGCCCTGATAAAAATTCAGGGGGTTGATTTTGCCTACCAAACCAAGGACGGTAATCAACCCTTGGCTCTGTCCAATTGTAATTTAACCATTAACTGTGGCGAGTTTATCGCCATTGTGGGCAGTAATGGCTCCGGAAAGTCCACTTTGGCCAAACACTTAAATGGCCTGTTAAAGCCGTTGCGGGGTAAAGTGGAAGTGGCTGGATTGGACACCGGGATTGATGAAAATCTTTGGTCCATTCGTGGAATCATTGGCATGGTGTTTCAAAACCCGGATAATCAATTGGTGGCGGCAATCGCCGAAGATGATGTAGCCTTTGGCCCCGAAAACTTGGCGGTGTCACCCACAGAGATTAGATCCCGGGTGGACTATTATTTGGATAAATTGAAATTGACATCCGTTAAAGACTTACCACCGCACTTGCTTTCTGGCGGCCAAAAACAGCGCCTAGCCATTGCCGGCGTATTGGCAATGAGGCCCAGATGTTTAGTATTAGATGAGCCCACCGCCATGCTTGATCCCGCTGGCAGAGCTGACCTACTACAAATATTACAGCAACTTAACCAACAGCAGGACATAACGATAATATTAATTACCCACAACATGGAAGAAGCGGCCTTGGCTGACCGATTGATTGTGTTAAATGATGGCCAGATTATGCTTGATGGCCCGCCCCAAGTGGTATTTGCTCAGCAGCATGAACTGAGTAAATATGGGCTAGAACTGCCGGTGGTGGTACAGATGGCCAGTTTATTGAAGGCCCAGGGCTTTAATATTAACGAGTTACCCATTAGTGTGGATGAGTTGGTGAAAACATTATGTGGGCAGTGATGGCAGAAAAATTGAGTTACACCCATAGCCAGGGGACACCCTTTGCTAAACGGGCCCTTGATGATATATCCATTGCGATTCCAGCGGGGCAGTTTTTATGCATTATTGGCACCACTGGCTCTGGTAAAACAACGTTAGTGCAGCACTTTAATGGTCTATTGGCGCCGCAACAGGGAAAATTACAAATATTAGGTGTGGATTGTGGCAATAAAAAACAGCGTCTGCAGCTTTGGCGGCAGGTGGGATTAGTATTTCAGTACCCAGAACATCAGCTGTTTGAAGACACCGTTTATAATGAAATTGCCTATGGCCTTAAAAACTTAGCATTGCCGCACCAACAAATAGACCAGCGGGTACACAGGTCGTTGGATTACGTTGGCTTACCACCAGCGATACTAGAAGAATCCCCTTTAAGTTTAAGCGGTGGCTTAAAAAGAAGGGTGGCCATCGCCAGTGTATTGGCGATGCAACCCAAAATACTGATACTGGATGAGCCTACGGCGGGACTGGAACCGGCGGCTAAAAGAACTTTTTTTAATAACATAAAGCAGCTGCAAAGGGCTACCCAAGGGACCATCATCATGATTACCCACAGCATGGAAGATGCAGCAACCGTTGCTGATCGGTTGGTGGTTTTAGACCGAGGCAAAATAGTGATGGAAGGTACTCCAGAAACAGTTTATTCGCGCATAGATGAGTTAACAGCCATTGGCTTAACTGCTCCTGTTGAAGTACAGGTACTGAAACATTTAAAAGCTAAAGGAATACCTGTGCGCACCAACATTTTAACCCCAGAAAAAGCAGTACAGGAGATCGTCAAAAATAAAGCTGCTTTTAAAATATGTGGGAGGTAAAATATGCTGGGACATGTTACCATTGGCCAGTATGTACCGGGGCAAACCATCATCCATCGGCTAAACCCGTCAATTAAAATATTAATAACTTTGCTCAGCGCTGTGGGGATATTTATTCAACCGGGGCTTTGGGGGTTGGCGGTATCTTCTTTATATATAGCTTTGGTAGTGCTTTTTATCAACCAACTTTTTTTCTACCTGTTTAGAGGGCTGCGCCCACTATTGCTGTTAATAGCGCTGACCTTCACTTTTCAAGCCTTTACCATACCCGGCGATCCTTTATTAACCATTGGTTACTTTGATATTAGCAAACAGGGGCTGCAAAGGGCAGTTATCTACATGGGGCGTCTGGTACTGGTGGTGATTATGGCTTCGGTACTTACGGCAACCACCACCCCAATCGCTTTAACCCAAGGATTAGAAAAAATATTATCTCCGCTGAAAAGATTTGGTGTGCCTGCCCACGAATTGGCCATGATGATGACCATTGCCTTAAGGTTTATTCCCACCCTTTTAAACGAAGCGGACATTATAATCAAGGCCCAACGGTCCCGGGGGGCTGGTTTTAACCAAGGTGGTATTACCAAGCGATTACAGGCAATAGTGCCATTTCTGGTACCACTGTTGGCAACATCATTACGGCGGGCAGAAGAACTGGCCACTGCCATGGATTCAAGGTGCTATCGAGGCGGGCTTAACCGAACCACCATGACACCGCTGACCATTGGCCCTCAGGATTACATGGCGGTAACCATAGCGGTGATATTTTTGCTATTGGCCTTAACCCACCGGTTAGGTTGGTGATGATTAGTGAGCAATATAAAATTAACAGTGGCCTATGATGGGACTGATTATTATGGTTTTCAGGAACAGCGGGGCACTAACTTTGTGACTATTCAACAATTGTTAGAGCAGAGCCTTTCTAAACTGGCAAAACGTAGCATCCAAGTGATTGGAGCTAGCAGAACAGATTCCGGGGTGCATGCCAGGGGTCAAGTGGTAAATTTTAAAAGTGACTGTTGGCCTGTGCCGCTGAATAAACTGCCACTGGCTGTCAATGCTTTGCTACCTAGGGATGTGGCCGTAACGGCAGCAGAGTATGTGGCTGACGACTTTCATGCCAGATTTTCGGCTTTGGGCAAAACCTATACCTATACCATTTATAATCATCGGATACAAAATCCCTTTACCAAAAGGTTTGCCCTACATGAGCCCCGGCCGCTGGATGTGGGGTTAATGAACATTGCCGCCCAGTGCCTGTTAGGGGAACATGACTTTAAAGCCTTTCAAGCCCAGGGTACACCGGTAAAATCCACCGTCAGAAAAATAATCAATGCCCAAGTGGAGAAAATGGACAATAATATCATTTTAACAGTGGCCGGCAATGGTTTTCTGTATAATATGGTCAGAATTATTACTGGCACCTTAATTCAGGTGGGGTTAGGCAAACTGGAACCCAATAAGATTACCGACATTATTAGTAGTAAAGATCGCACCAAGGCTGGTCCGACGGTGCCACCCCAAGGGCTTTGTTTAGAGGAAATATATTATTGATAATGGCAGTATATGGTGGTAAGCATTAACACAAATTTGAGACGCCTGGAAACGTGTTCTGCTTGACACCACTTGTACCATATATTAAAATACTATTATGTGACCAGAAGTAGTCCCGCCCCGTTCTACTAATGGTTGTTGTAGCAAGGAGGGAAATAATTTAATGAAGACTTATATGGCAAAAGCAGAAGAAGTCCAGCAGAAATGGTATATTATAGATGCTGCAGGTAAGCCACTGGGTAGATTGGCTACTGAGGTGGCTCGTATTCTGCGTGGAAAACATAAGCCAACCTTTACCCCCCATGTTGATACCGGTGATTTTGTAATTGTGATCAATGCTGAAAAAACAGTTTTAACCGGTAACAAATTGGATCAAAAAGTGTACTATCGTCACTCTGGGTACCCAGGTGGTTTAAAGGAAACAAAATATCGTGACTTTATGAGCACCAAGCCAGAAAGAGCAATTGAAAAGGCTGTTAAAGGCATGTTACCCCATAACAGTTTGGGTGCTAAACAAGTTAAAAAGCTGAAAGTATATCAAGGCGCTGAACATCCACACCAGGCTCAGCAGCCTGAGGTTTGGAATTTCTAAGATAGTTTTGATGGAAGGAGGCTGTTAGCGTGGCTCAAGTTCAATTTTATGGTACTGGTCGGAGAAAGAATGCTGTAGCTCGGGTATACCTGATCCCTGGCGAAGGCAAGCTTGTGGTTAATAATAAAACTGTAGATAATTATTTTGGACGTAAAACCTTAGAAATGATCATTCGTCAACCACTGGAAATCACCGGTGTAGTTGGTCGTTTTGATGTAATGTGTAAAGTACATGGTGGTGGTACCGCTGGCCAAGCCGGTGCAGTAAGACATGGTATTGCCCGTGCATTGGTACAAGCAGATCCTAACCTGCGCCCTGTGCTTAAGCGTGCTGGTTTCTTAACCCGTGACCCAAGAATGAAGGAACGTCGCAAGTACGGCTTGAAAAAAGCTCGTCGGGCACCACAGTTCTCAAAACGTTAATACTTGTGTTGATATCAAAAGGAAGGTTGCTAATGACCTTCCTTTTTTAATGCCATAGGCCAGTTAGTTTAAGCCAGTAAAATGCATTTATGCATTTTATTGGCTTTTGCTGCATATCATCCACTGAGAAGATATGCAAGGGGTGTGTAGCGATGGCAGTCTACATGAGAGTTATGCATTTTCGCAAACGCTATTTATTGTTTGCCATTATTTTGGCACTGATTGTGGCCAAGATATATGACCAAACGCAAATTAAGTTAGAACAAGAGGCTATTGAAGCAATGTCATGGTCTGTTGCCAATAAGGTGATAGTCATTGACCCAGGCCATGGTGGAGTGGACCCGGGAAAAGTTAGTCCCAACGGGGTTGAAGAAAAAAATATTAATTTAGAAATATCCAAGCGATTAGCCACCATCTTAGGCCAGGCCGGTGCCGCAGTTATTTTAACCAGAGAAACCGATACCCACTTATCCGGTGACGGCATCAAAGGCATGTCATCAAGACACCGGGAGGACCTTTCTCAAAGGGTTAAGATGGCTAACGATCGCAATGCTGATTTATTTATCAGTATCCACTGTAACAGCTACCCTGACGCCAGTCAGCATGGGGCACAAGTTTTTTATCAGCCAGGGTCTAAGGAAAGCCAACGTTTAGCAAACTGTATTCAAGAGGAAATAACCAGATTATTGGCCAACACCAGGCGAACCCCGAAAGCAGTGGATTTTTTCATTACCCGGAATACCAATATGCCCACCGTGATAGTGGAAACAGGATTTATCACCAATGCCAAAGAAGAAAAACTACTGTTGGACCCGGCTTATCAATCTAAAATGGCTTGGAGCATCTATGCAGGGGTAATTAAATATTATGCTGAAAATGTAGAAAACACTGAACAAGCGAACTAATCGGTCTTACTCCACCACCCGACCCAAAACACTGATACTTAGATCGTGCAAGTTTAGTACAAATATCTTGGGATTATCTTCTACAGTGGCAAAAAGGATGGTTTTTTCATCCTTTTTATTTTTACTGAAAGCTACCATGGTTGAAAAAACTTCTGGATTAACTAGAAAAAACATGTTTTATCCACCTCAACATCTCATCTCTTTAATATGTTATGTTCCGGGGGATAATCTGCTTACAAAAATAAGAAAAATAGCCAAATGTTTTTTATAATATCACCTCAATATAGGGGCAGTAATATACTGTGAGGTGAAATTATGAAGTACGTCTATTTTGATAATGCGGCCACATCGTGGCCCAAACCACCTGCAGTGTGGCAGGCAATGGATTATTTTATGCATCAGGTGGGTGCCAGCCCGGGGCGGGCAGGACACAAAAGGACGGTAGTGGCCAATGGCATGGTGGATGAAACCAGAGAACTTTTGGCTAAGCAATTTAATATTGATGATCCACAGCAAATTAGCTTTACGTTAAATGCCACCGACGGTTTAAATACAGCCATAAAGGGTTTACTAAAGCCAGGAGATCATGTGGTTACCAGTTCGATGGAACACAATTCGGTATCCCGGCCGCTCTATTTTTTAGAACAGCAGGGTGTTATTCAGGTGACCAAGGTTAAGTGCAGCCAGCAGGGGCATCTTTGTGTGCAGGAAACCGAAAGGGCCATTAAACCCAATACCAAGTTATTGGTGGTTACCCATGCATCCAATGTTACCGGAACCATTATGCCGGTAAAGGAGTTGGGGCAATTGGCGAAGAAATATAACCTCTACTTTTTGTTGGATGCCTCTCAAACGGCCGGTATAGAGGATATTGACGTGCAGGCATTTAATATTGATGTGCTGGCCTGCCCCGGTCACAAAAGCTTATTTGGTCCCCAGGGGACCGGAGTGCTTTACGTTGGCGGTGGATTGCCGCTGATACCGTTGCGCCAGGGCGGTACCGGCAGTAAATCCGACACCCCCGGTCAGCCGGAAATACTGCCGGAGAAATATGAAAGTGGTACCCTTAACGCCATTGGCATCGCTGGACTGGGTGCCGGTTTGAGATTTATTCAGCGGGAAGGAATGGAGAGGATCAGGCTAAGGGAAAAGCAACTGGCCCAAAGATTTATCAGCGGAGCTAAGGATATCCCCAACTTGGTGATCTATGGGCCGATGGATCTGGACAAACAGGTGCCGGTGGTTTCATTTACCTTTAAGAATGTTAAGGCTGGGGATGTGGGCAAAGTGTTGGATGAAAAATATAATATTGCCTGCCGAGCGGGATTGCATTGTGCTCCCGATGCCCACCGCACCATTGGTACCTTTGAAAATAAACTGGTGAGGTTTTCCTTTTCTTATTTTAATACGCCGTCAGAGGTTGACTATGCCTTAGAGGCACTGCAGCAAATTGCCACTGACTTACCCCACTAAACCGAGCGCTGACGCTCGGTTTAATCATTTTCCAGTTTTTTATCCAGCCGGGCCACTTGAATTAATATTTTAGCCACCGCCTGATATAATTCCGGGGGAATTTCCACCCCAACCCCCAATTCGGTTAAGGTTTGGGCCAACACTTTATCCCGATGGATGGGAATGTCTTTTTGGTTGGCAATGTCAACAATTTTTTTGGCCATTGCCCCGCGACCGGCGGCCACAATTTTAGGGGCATTGTCTTCACCGACGTTATATCTTAGGGCAGCGGCCACCCGAACATAATTTTTATTTTTAGCGCCCATCGTTTATGCCCCCTTAAACAGTCCAATCCATCAGCGAAGTAATTACCTCTGCAGCGACGGCACAGGGGTCAATGTCTTGACAGTGGCGCACATTGGTTTGGACGTAGCAAGTGGTGACAACGTTACCACAACCCAGCGATACTAAATCCTGTTTGATGGCGGGCAGTATTTCCGCTATTGCTTGTCGATGACATTCCTGGTCGGTGACAAATCTCACCCCTAAACCTTGCTGGGGCATATGTTCCAAGCCGATCCATACCACACCCAGGTTATCGGTATCCAGCTTAATAAAAAATGCCGAACTATTCTGCTCATCCACCGATTGATTGTTGTTATATTTACGGACAAAGAATAGCGCCGATTTAAATGGTTCAGCCTTTAAGGGTAAAGGCAGATAAGTTATTTCTGGATGATTGGCTGGCCGGGGTTGTATACTGTCTTGGTCTTTTACAGCGGTTTCTTTAGTGACAGAGACGGTGGCCTTCATGGCATTAACATCTTTCAAGGCCTGCTGATTGATAAAACTATTTTTCGGGGTCTGTTGGGAAGTTACGTTTTTAGGTTGTTGCACCTTCAACAAAGCAGGTAGTATTTTGCTAATATTCATTTTCACCACCACCCAATCAAGATATACCTCTATATTAACTTATCGGTGCAACCTAGGGCAGGACTTTATAGTAAAAGGCAGAAAATTATAAGAAAATAATGTCAGCTTTGTCAGGTTATATTAAGATAACTATATTAAATGTGAGGGATTTGTGATGTCGATAGTAATTTGCGGTGTGGTGCCCCACCCACCGATAGCGGTACCAGAGGTGGGCAAGGAGGAAGCCAACCAAGTCAGCAACACCCAAAGGGCATTTTTGAAATTGGCTGAACAAATTAAGGCCAGCGGCGCCGAAACAATGGTGATTATTTCACCCCACAGCCCGCTCTTTTCTGATGCCATAGTGGTCAATATGGCACCCCGGCTTAAAGGGGGGTTAGCTAAATTTGGTGCGCCCCAGGTTACCTTTGACTACAGTAATAATGCTCAATTGGTCCGGGAAATTATCAACCAATGTGGTAAATTAAACTTGGTGGCTGCTGAACTGGATCAATTGCTGGCTAAGGAATTTCAAGTGGATTTGGCGTTGGACCATGGTGTGACGGTGCCGTTATATTTTATGCGACAGGCCGGGTTGGAGCTACCGCTGGTGGTAACATCAATGGCGATGTTTTCCTTTGAACAGCTTTATCGATTTGGCATTGCGGTGGATAAGGCGGCGGAGGTTAACAAACAAAAGGTGGCATTAATTGCCAGTGCGGATTTGTCTCACCGCCTGAAACCAGGCGCTCCGGCCGGTTATGAGCCCTCTGCCGCAGAATTTGATCGAGAGCTGGTACAATTGGTGGCTAGTGCCGATGCTGCCGGATTAGTGCAAATGGATTATGAAAGGGCGGAGCGGGCCGGCGAGTGCGGGCTGAGATCAATAATTATGATGATGGGGGCGTTGGAAGGTAAAGCGGTGGATTCCGAGGTGCTTTGCTACGAAGGACCCTTTGGAGTTGGCTACATGGTGGCCCGTCTAACACCCGGTGCCCCGGATGCTAGCCGGGCTATTTTGGGGCAGGTGGGAAAACAGCGGGCAGAGAGATTAAAGGCCAGACTTAACGCCGAAAGTTTTATCGTCAAAGTGGCCCGGGAAACGCTGGAGCACTATGTGTTAGGTAAGTCGGCACCCACCTATGGCGACCAAGAAATTCCCGCTGAATTTAAAGGGAAAGGGGCCACCTTTGTAACCATTAAAAAACATGGTCATTTGCGGGGTTGTATTGGCTCGGTCTTTCCCCAAAAGGACAACATTGTGGCGGAGGTCCAGCAAAACGCCATCAGCGCCGGCATCCACGACCCGCGCTTCTATCCAGTGGAACCAGATGAATTGGAGGAGCTGACCTATTCGGTGGATGTGTTGACCGCACCGGAACCGGTGGCCAGCATTGAGGAGCTGGACCCCAAACGGTACGGTGTCATTGTGAGAAAGGACCACCGCAGTGGCTTACTGTTGCCTGATTTAGAGGGCATCAATACCGCCGAACACCAAGTGAGCATTGCCAAAGAAAAGGCCGGCATTGGAGCCGATGAACAGGTAACACTGGAGCGGTTTGAGGTGGTTAGGTATAAGTAGGGCAATTATGAATTATGAATTTTGAATTACGGTGCCTGATTCCAGCCGTTTATTAACAGAAATTATTTAGCATGGCCTCTACTCAGGCTGGTGTCTGGCTCCGTTTAAGCAACTTTTGCCTTAACCTTTAATTTATACACTCATTACTGCGTGCAAATGCTTTTCGTAGGGGTTCGATTTATCGATGTTATACACGCTTTCTAACTTATGCTTTAGGTTAAAACGCAGGTGGCTTTGGTTGGTTTGATGTCTGCTTGGTTGTTTAGATGTAAGTTGCGGTGAAACCTGGTACCTGCTGCACCGCTCACTTTCGGGATAGTTTCGCAGACCGAACTATAGCTCATCCGGCTGTCTCCGGCAGGGTTCCCGGCAAATTCGCCGTCCATGGCTCAGTTGCCGGTGGCGCACGTCCTATGCGCCACCCTGCCTCCGACCGCCTGCTTCGCTAAGTTCGGTTCGCTGCTCAACTATATGTCGTTCGCTTACTGCAGCAGGTGCCAGGTTTTTAATCAACTTTTTATCGTTAAGCAGAGGCAAAAGCCACCTGTATTATAACTATTGGAATTCACTTTAGTGAGTTTTACATATTCAACGGAGGTTTTGTGTTTATGCAACAAGCGATGTTTTGGCAACCTAAAGATGATGGTAAGGTGTTATGTCAACTTTGTCCCAAGTATTGTACCATTGCCCCGGGGAAAACCGGGTTTTGTCGGGTGCGGAAAAACGTTGATGGCACCCTTTACAGCATGAACTTTGGCCACTTGTCCGCCCATGCCATGGATCCCATTGAGAAAAAGCCGCTGTATCATTATTATCCAGGCAACTATATTCTTTCGCTGGGCACCACCGGTTGTAATTTGCGCTGTGGTTTTTGTCAAAATTGGAATATTGCCCACCATGACCCCCAGACTATAGAAGTTACGCCGGACCATGTGGTGGCAGTGGCGGCAAATCAGGAGCCCTACCCCAATATTGGCATTGCCTACACCTACTCGGAACCGCTGATGTGGTATGAATTTGTGTTTCACACCACCCGCTTGGCCAGAGCCCAAGGGTTAAAAAATGTGTTGGTGACCAATGGTTATATCAATGAAGAGCCCTTAAAGGGATTGCTGCCATATATTGATGCCATGAATATTGACGTTAAGGGTTTTACTGACCAGTACTATCATGACAACTGTGTTGGCCATCTGGAGCCGGTGATGCGGACGGTGGAGTTGGCTCATCAAAGGTGCCATGTGGAGTTGACCACTTTGTTGGTGCCGGGGCTTAATGATTCCGAGGCAGAAATTAGGCAGCTGGTGGATTGGGTGGCTAGCCTTAATCCGGAAATCCCGCTGCACTTTTCCCGTTATTTTCCTAACTTTGAATTTAAGCTGGACCCCACACCGCCGGAGACATTAAAACGGGCCCGGGAAATCGCTCTGGAAAAACTCAGTTATGTATACATTGGTAACCTAGATGCCCCCAAGGGATTGAATACTTATTGCCCAGAGTGCAAAAAAATTTTGATCAACCGCAGTTGGTACAATGGCAAGGTGGTTGGTTTGACCCCGGAAAACCAGTGTAAATACTGCGGTAAAAAAATTCATATTACCAGATAAAAACACTATTGATTTTTATTCAGTTGGGTGTATAATTATAAATAACCTAAAACCAGCCAGTTACTGAAATAACTGGCTTAATTAATTATAAATTAGGAATTTTGAATTATGAATGGCTAGTTTTTATTTAAATGGTATCAATTAGCTAATCATTCAAAATTCAAAATCCAGCATTCATAATTGGAAGGTTCCTTTTATCTGGAACATACATCATGAAAATTAATTTACACATCGTAAATCAGGAGGTGCAAAAGTTGATAAAAGTTGCTGTGATTGGTGCCACAGGGTACACCGGGGCTGAGTTGGTGCGAATATTGTCCCGGCATCAGGATGTGGAGTTGGTGGCTTTAACATCCCGAAGTTATTCCGGTGCGCCCTATTATCAGGTGTATCCACACCTTTACCAATATGTGGATTTGGAATGCAGTGAACTGGATATTAAAGAGTTGGTTAATCAGGTGGATGTGGTCTTTACCGCTTTACCCCACGGCCATTCAATGGAAATTGCTGCAGAAGTCATTAAGCAAGGCAAAAAAATAGTGGATTTAGGAGCAGATTTCCGTTTGAACGCCAGCGAACTGTATCAAGGGTGGTATCAAGTAGAACACCTGGCGCCGGATTTATTGGCTCAGGCGGTCTATGGTTTGCCGGAGCTAAATCGCCAACAAATTGCAACCTGCCAGCTGCTGGCTAACCCCGGTTGTTATCCCACCACAGTTTTGCTTGGCTTGGCGCCACTTTTAAAAAATCAGCTTATTGATCATCAAACGTTAATTATCGATAGCAAATCAGGGGTTTCGGGAGCGGGCAGGGGATTGTCGTTGCGATCCCACTTCTCGGAAGCAAACGAGAATTTTCAAGCCTATGGTGTGGCAACCCATCGCCACACCCCGGAGATAGAGCAGGAACTAAGTAAACTGGTTGGTAGCCAAGTGACCGTTAGCTTTACACCGCACCTGACACCAATGACCAGAGGCATGCTTAGCACCATTTATGCTAACCTTAACCAGCAAATCACCACCAAAGAATTAAATCAGTTATACAGCGAGTTTTATCAACAGGAATATTTTGTGCGGGTATTGCCGGTGGGCATGTTGCCGCAAACCAAAGCGCTGGCCGGGAGCAACTTCTGTGACCTTGCGGTTACCGCTGATCTTCGTACTGGCAGAGTGATTGTGCTGTCAGCCATTGATAACTTAGTTAAGGGGGCAGCGGGGCAAGCGGTGCAAAATATGAACATCATGTTTGGTTTAGCGGAAAAGAGCGGCTTAGATATGGTGGCAATGTATCCCTAAAGGGGCTCGACAGTTTAGAGCCTTTTTAATTAACCAGTCTATGAATATTATTACTATATAATGAATAATCATTCAGGAGGTAAAACGGTGATTAACATACAAGAGATTCCCGGTGGCATCACTGCGGTGCCAGGTTTTATGGCATGCGGTATTCATGCCGGATTAAAAAAAGACAAACCGGATTTGGCGCTGGTATACAATGCCAAGCTCTGCAGCGCGGCGGGGGTATTTACCACCAATGTGGTAAAGGCAGCCCCACTATTGTTATCTATGGAGTATTTGGCAAAGGGTTATGCCCATGGGGTGGTTATTAACTCTGGCAATGCCAATGCCTGCAATGGTCCCCAGGGTATGGTTGATGCCAAGGCCATGGCGGCGGCAGCGGCTAAGGCGGTGGGGGTTGGTGAACAGCATATGTTGGTGGCCTCCACCGGAGTAATTGGCCAAAGACTGCCAATGAATAAGATTTTGCCCGGCATCGAAAAGGCCGCCCAGCAGTTGGCGGCCGATGGTGGATCGATGGCAGCCAAGGCCATTATGACCACGGATTTACTGCCCAAGGAAAAGGCGGTGCAATTTGAATTGGCTGGGGTGCCGGTAACCATTGGCGGCATGGCCAAAGGATCTGGCATGATTCACCCCAATATGGCCACCATGTTGGGCTTTATTGCCACCGATGCGGTGATTGAACCAACGGTTTTGCACAGTGCCTTAAAAGAAGTGGTGGACGACACCTTCAATATGATCACAGTGGACGGGGACACCAGCACCAACGACAGCGTAGTGCTGTTGGCCAGTGGCACCGCAGGTCATGCCACCATTACTGAAGGTTCAGCGGATTATGCAATTTTTGTGCAGGCGCTGGCGGAGGTTTGTGGTTACTTAGCCCAGGCCATTGCTAAGGACGGTGAAGGGGCCACCACATTGTTGACGGTGCGGGTGAAGAACGCCAATACAATGGCCGATGCCCGCAAGGCCGCTAAAGCGGTGGTGGGCTCTAACTTATTTAAAGCAGCGGTGTTTGGTCAAGATGCCAACTGGGGGCGAATTCTATGTGCAGTGGGTTATTCTGGGTCCCAATTTAACCCGGAGCAAGTGGATATTTATATTGGGGATGAGCAAGTGGCTAAAAACGGTGGCGCCGTTGACTTTAGCGAAGAGCGGGCCGCGGAAATTCTGGGTAAAGACCAAGTGACAGTGACTGTTGACCTAAAGGAAGGGCACTACAGCGCCACCGCCTGGGGCTGTGACCTCACCTACGAATATGTGCGGATTAACGGCAGTTATCGGACGTAAAGGCAATTTTGAATTATGATGCCGGTGGCTTTTGCCCATGCTTAACGAGCAAAAAGTATATTAAAAACCGGCTCCTGCTGCAGTAAGCGAACGACATATAGTTGAGCAGTGAACCGAACTTAGCGAAGTAGGCTGTCGGAGGCAGGCGGCGCATAGGACGTGCGCCGCCGGCAACTGAGCCATGGACGGCGAATTTGCCGGGAACCCTGCCGTAGATAGCCAGATGAGCGTTAGTTCGGTCTGCGAAACTATCCCAAAAGTGAGCGGTGCAGCAGGAGCCAGGTTTTTACCCAACCTATATCTCAACATCAAAACGAATATCAAACCAAAGCAAAGGCCACCCGGGTGTCTGGCACCGTAAGTAATTGTTGCTTTAAGGACAAACGTTACTTTAGCGGGCTTGATGAATCAAGCCCCTACATTATATAGAACATTAATTGATATGGTACACCTTTGAAATTTGCATGGGGGGGATTGGATTTATGTTTAATGCTTTAGAAAAAGCGGGCATTTTGGTGGAGGCTTTGCCTTATATTAAGAAGTTTTCTGGGTCCACCGTGGTGATTAAATATGGCGGTCACGCCATGGTTAACTGTGAGTTAAAGCAGGCAGTGATCACCGACCTGGTGCTAATGAAATTTGTGGGTATCAACCCGGTGGTGGTGCATGGCGGTGGGCCGGAGATCACCGGTATGTTGAAAAAGTTAGGTAAGGAAAGTACCTTTGTGGGCGGCTTGCGGGTTACCGATGAAGAGACGATGGAAATTGTGGAGATGGTGCTGGATGGCAAGCTGAATAAAGAAATTGTGGCGCTGGCCAATCAAATGGGTGGCAAAGCGGTGGGCATATCCGGTAAAGATGCCGGGCTCATTGCAGCAGCGAAAAAAATGGGCGTTGTTCGCCACCCCGATGGTCACCTGGAAAGCTGTGATATTGGCTATGTGGGCACTGTCAAACAGATTAATCCAGCCATTGTGCACACTTTAATTGGCGAGGGTTACATCCCGGTCATATCCCCGGTGGGCCTGGGGGCCAAGGGCGAAAGTTATAACATCAATGCTGACACCGTGGCTGGCAAGTTGGCCGAGGCGCTGGGTGCCACCAAATTAATGATTCTCACCGATGTGGAAGGAATTTTGAGGGATCAACAAGACCGCAGCTCGCTAATCTCAATAATCCGCAGTCACGAAATCCCTGGGTTGATTGAACAAGGGGTGATTGCCGGTGGCATGATCCCTAAGGTGGAGTGTTGTGTTTCGGCCATCAATAGCGGTGTTAAGTCTACCCACATTTTGGATGGCAGAGTGCCGCACTCGCTGTTATTAGAAGTGTTTACCGATCAAGGCGTTGGCACCATGGTGGTGCCCTAAGATATTTGGAGGTGTTAAGGAATGAAAACCAAAGAAATTATGGCAATGGGTAGTCAATATGTGATGAACACCTATGGGCGCCTACCAATGGCTTTAGTTAAAGGGAAGGGAGTAAAGGTTTGGGACGCCGACGGTAAAGAGTATTTAGACTTTTTGGCTGGGCTAGCAGTTAACTCTCTGGGGCATTGTCACCCCCGGGTGGTCAAGGCCATTTGGCGCCAAGCCAATACGTTGATGCATGTGTCAAATATATACTACATTGAGCCCCAGGTACAGTTGGCCAAATTGTTGGTGGAGAACAGTTGTGCCGATAAAGCGTTTTTTTGCAACAGCGGGGCAGAAGCCAATGAAGGGGCCATTAAACTGGCGCGGAAATACGCCAAGCTAAACTATGGCCCGGATAAATATGAAATCATTACCGCCATTCAATCCTTTCACGGTCGGACGTTAGCCACCATCACCGCCACCGGGCAGCCCAAATATCAAAAGGACTTGGAACCACTGCCCGCGGGTTTTAAATATGTGCCCTTTAACGACCTAGAGGCACTAAAACAAGCCATAGGCCCCCATACTTGTGCCATCATGTTGGAACCCATCCAAGGGGAGGGGGGAGTGCATCCCGCCGGCAAGGAGTATTTACAAGGGGTAGCGGAATTATGTAAACAAAATAATTTGCTGCTGCTTTTTGACGAGGTACAATGTGGCTTGGGGCGGACTGGCAAATTTTTAGCCCATCAATTGTACGGCGTGGAGCCGGATATTTTTACCTTAGCCAAAGCATTGGGCAATGGCTTTCCCGTTGGGGCGATGTTGGCAAAAGAGCAAGTGGCCGCTGCCTTTAAGCCCGGCGATCATGCCTCCACCTTTGGCGGCAATCCATTGGCTGCCACCGCAGCGTTGGCCACCGTGCAGGTGCTGTTGGATGAAGGGGTTATGGAAAATGCCCAGCAGATGGGGCAGTACTTTAAAGACAAATTAAAGTTTTTGGCGGGTAAATATCAACAGATTAAAGAAATCCGCGGTGCTGGCTTAATGATTGGTGTGGAACTGACAGTGGAGGGCAAAGAAATTGTCAACCGTTGCCGCCAGCAAGGATTGTTAATCAACTGTGCTAACAACAACGTGCTGAGATTTTTGCCACCGTTAATCATCAAGCAGGCCGATATAGATCAAGCCATCGAGATACTGGATCAAGCACTGGGAGGTTAAAATATGCCAATACGCAAAGACATCAACAAAGTACTGGTGATCGGTTCTGGACCAATTATTATCGGTCAGGCGGCAGAATTTGACTACGCTGGCACCCAAGCCTGCAAATCTCTCAAGGAAGAAGGCCTGTCGGTGGTGCTGGTAAATTCCAACCCCGCCACCATCATGACCGATGCCGACATTGCCGACAAAGTATATATTGAACCGTTGACCTGGCAAAACCTGGAGCGTATTATTGAGTTGGAAAAACCCCAAGGGTTGTTGCCCACCTTGGGTGGGCAAACCGGTTTGAATTTGGCGGTGGAATTGGCAGAACAGGGCGTGTTGGCAAAATATCAGGTGGAACTGCTGGGTACTTCACTGGAAACCATCAAACGGGCCGAAGATCGGGAACTGTTTAAGGACACCATGCAAGCCATTGGCGAACCGGTTCCCGAAAGTACCATTGTGGAAAGTGTGCCGGCGGGCATTGACTTTGCCAATCAGATTGGCTACCCCATCATTGTCCGTCCTGCCTACACCTTGGGCGGAACCGGTGGCGGCATTGCTGAAAATGAAGACCAGCTGGTGAAGATTCTACACCGGGGCCTAAAAATGAGCATGATTAACCAGGCGCTACTGGAGCGCAGTGTGGCCGGTTGGAAAGAGATTGAGTATGAAGTGATGCGGGACAGCGCCGATAACTGCATTACCATTTGCAACATGGAGAACATCGACCCCGTCGGCATCCATACCGGGGACAGCATTGTGGTGGCGCCATCCCAAACGTTGGCGGATAAAGAGTACCAGCTGTTGCGAACGGCAGCCATTAAAATCATCAGAGCGCTCGGGGTTGCCGGTGGTTGCAATATTCAGTACGCCCTAGACCCCAACAGTTATCGGTATTATGTCATTGAAGTAAACCCCCGGGTTAGTCGGTCTTCGGCCCTGGCATCTAAGGCCACCGGTTATCCCATTGCTAAAATAGCGGCCAAAATTGCCATTGGTTTAAATTTAGATGAAATGGTGAACCCGGTCACCGGCACCACCAGCGCCTGCTTTGAGCCGGCTTTAGATTATGTGGTCACTAAAATTCCCCGTTGGCCCTTTGATAAGTTTGGCAGCGGTGACCGGGTGCTGACTACCCAAATGAAGGCCACCGGTGAAGTGATGGCCATTGACCGCACCTTCGAAGGTTCTTTGATGAAGGCGCTGCGATCGTTGGAAATCGGCGTAGACAGCCTACAACTTAAAGGTTCAAACAGTTGGTCGGAAATGGAATTGGAAGATAAATTGCGACACGCAGACGATGAGCGGATTTTTGCAGTGGCCGAAGCCTTTCGTCGCTACTGGACACTGCGGGAAGTACATCATCTGACTAAAATAGATTGCTTCTTTTTAGAGAAGATCAAAAATATGGTGGTGCTGGAAGACGAATTGCGGTCGGCTGGCTCCGGCCCAGAGCCAGAATTGTTGCGGCGGGCCAAAACCATGGGCTTTCCGGACAGCTATATTGGCCGACTGATTGGACTGACCGAAATGGAGGTGCGGGAACTGCGGCAGCATTTTGCCATTTATCCCACCTACAAAGTGGTGGACACCTGTGCCGCCGAATTTGCTTCGGCCACCCCCTACTATTATTCCAGTTATGATGCGGAAGACGAGGTGGCGGTCGGTAAACGGCAAAAGGTGTTGGTGTTGGGTTCTGGCCCCATTCGCATAGGCCAGGGAATTGAATTCGATTACTGTTCGGTGCATTCGGTGTGGGGATTGCAACAGCAAAACATTGAGGCCATTATCATTAACAATAATCCCGAGACGGTCAGCACTGACTTTGATACCGCTGACAAACTTTACTTTGAACCCTTAACGGTGGAAGATGTGCTAAATGTCATCGATAAAGAAAAACCGCTGGGGGTGGTGGTGCAATTTGGTGGGCAAACCGCCATTAACCTAGCTAACGAACTGGCGGACTTAGGAGTAAAAATTTTAGGCACACCAGTGGAATCCATTGATGCCGCCGAAGACCGGGAGAAATTTGAGAGGCTGTTGCAACACTTAAACATTCCCCAGACCGAAGGCCAAACTGCCACCGCTGTAGAGCAAGCGGTGACCATTGCTGAGGATTTGGGCTACCCGGTGTTGGTGCGTCCTTCCTATGTATTGGGCGGTCGGGCGATGGAAATTGTCTACAATACCACCCAAATGATAAAATATATGGAAACCGCTGTCCAGGTGTCACCCAAACACCCAGTTTTAGTGGATAAATATATCCGGGGCAAAGAGGTGGAGGTGGATGCCATTGGGGATGGAGAAAACATCTTTGTTCCCGGCATTATGGAACACATTGAGCGGGCTGGCGTGCACTCCGGTGACAGCATTGCCGTTTATCCGCCCCAAACCTTAACCCAAGCTGAACAGGAGCAAATTATAAACAACACCATTTGCATCGGTAAAGCCCTAAAGATTAGCGGCTTAATCAATATTCAATATGTGGTGGCTAAAGATGGGGTCTATGTGTTGGAAGTAAACCCCCGGGCATCCCGGACGGTGCCGATATTGAGCAAAGTAACCGGCGTGCCGATGGTGCAGGTGGCCACCCGGGCGATGCTGGGCAGAACGTTACCCCAACAGGGTTATACCGCCAAACTGGGTCCGATACCTAAATACGTTGCTGTTAAGGCGCCGGTGTTCTCCTTTGAAAAATTGGGCTTAGTGGAAACTTCGCTGGGGCCAGAAATGAAATCCACCGGCGAAGTGATGGGGGTAGATGAATCCTTCAGCTATGCCTTCTATAAAGCCATCATCGCTTCGGGCATGAAGGTGGTGAAAAGCGGCACGGTGCTATTTTCAGTGGCCGATCGGGATAAACTAGAGGCAGCGTCGGTGGCCAAACTTTATGCAGCCCTGGGCTTTAAATTGTGTGCCACCGCCAACACCACCCAAGTATTGCGGGACTCCGGCTTGGAGGTGGAGTTTATGGCCGATCCGCTGGCAGCGGTGCGCAGTGGCCAGGTGCAATTGGTGGTGAATACTCCCACTAAAGGCAAGGTGGCCACCAGAAAGGGCTTTAAGCTCCGCCGGACAGCAGCGGAATATAAAGTACCCTGTCTAACCTCATTGGATACCGCCAAAGTGTTGGCAATGGCCATAAAGAGCATTAGCCAAGGCACAATACCCCAGCCCATTAGTTTGCATGAATATAAAAGGAATTTGTATAAATATAACTGAGCGAGGTTTTAATAATGTTACTGTTACAACAAAATTTTAAAGGTCGGGACTTATTAACCCTAGCCGATTATAGCCAACAAGAGCTATTAACAATATTGGATACCGCCATTGAACTTAAACAACTGAAACAGAATAATGTTCCCACCCCTTACTTACAGGGCAAAACGCTGGCCATGATTTTTCAGAAGTCCTCAACCCGCACCCGGGTATCCTTTGAAGTGGGCATGTACCAATTGGGCGGCCAGGCGCTGTTCTTGTCCAGTAAGGATATTCAACTGGGCCGAGGTGAAACGGTGGCCGACACCGCCCGGGTGCTTTCCCGTTTTGTGGATGGCATTATGATTCGCACCTTTGCCCAAAGTGACGTAGAAGAACTGGCCGAGTATGCCACTGTGCCGGTAATTAACGGTTTAACGGACTTACTTCACCCTTGTCAAATACTGGCCGACTTAATGACCGTTAAAGAACACAAAGGACAGCTGGCGGGATTAAAATTAGCCTATGTCGGCGATGGCAACAACATTGCCCACTCATTATTACTGGGATGCAGCAAAGTGGGAATGCAGGTAGCGGTGGCATCACCGGCGGGTTACCAGCCCCATCAAACGATTGTGGAGCGAGCTCGGCAGGCGGCGGCCCAAAACGGTGTTTCGGTGGACATTACAGACGATCCGGTGGCGGCTGTGACCAATGCCGATGTGGTGGTGACCGACGTTTGGGCCAGCATGGGCCAAGAGCAAGAGGCCGCCCAGCGGGCTAAAATATTTGCCCCTTACCAAGTGAACAGCCAACTGGTTTCCCATGCCAAGGCAGATTTTATATTTTTACATTGCTTACCAGCCCACCGGGGCGAGGAGGTAACGGCAGAAATCATCGATGGTCCCCATGCGGTGGTTTGGGATGAAGCTGAGAATCGCCTGCATGCCCAAAAAGCAGTAATGGCTTTGCTTATGGAATAATTTTAATTAAAAACAAGGAAAATAAGCGTTGATGTCGAATAACATATTGTATGCGAATAAAATGCATGTTATTGTATATTTATACATGCAATAGAGGAGAGAATATCCATGGAAAAAGTTGTACTAGCTTATTCAGGCGGTTTGGACACTTCAATTATCATCGCCTGGTTAAAGGAAAACTACGGTTATGAAGTAATTGCGGTGACCGCTGACCTCGGTCAAGGGGAAGAACTGGCTCCGCTGGAAGAAAAGGCAAAACAAAGTGGTGCCAGCAAATTATATGTTGAAGATCTGCGGGAAGAATTTGTCACCGACTATATCTACCCCACCGTCAAGGCTGGTGCCATTTATGAAGGCAAATATCTGCTGGGTACCTCAATGGCTAGACCACTGATTGCCAAAAGACTGGTGGAAATTGCCGAAAAAGAAGGGGCGGTGGCCATTGCCCACGGTGCCACCGGTAAAGGTAATGACCAAGTGCGCTTTGAACTGGGTATTAAAGCTCTGAACCCCGACCTAAAAATTATTGCCCCTTGGCGTATCTGGGATATTAAATCCCGAGAAGATGCCATTGACTATGCAGAGGCCCGGGGAATTCCAGTACCGGTGACCAAAAAAAGTATTTACAGCCGGGATCGCAACCTGTGGCATATCAGCCATGAAGGTGGCGACTTAGAAAACCCTTGGCTGGGCACACCGGACGACGTACTGATGCTCACGGTACCACCGGAAAAGGCCCCAGACAAACCAACCATTGTGGAGCTGGAGTTTGAACAAGGGGTGCCGGTGAAATTAAACGGTGAAGCCTATGGCCCAGTAGAGATGCTGGAAAAATTAAATGACATCGGTGGTGCCAACGGTGTGGGTATTGTGGACATGGTGGAAAACCGCTTGGTGGGCATGAAATCCCGCGGCGTTTACGAAACCCCCGGTGGGGCTATACTGGTGGCAGCTCATAAAGAATTGGAGTTATTGACATTAGACCGGGCCACCCTGCACTATAAAGAACAACTGGCGCTGAAATATGCCGAATTGGTTTACGATGGTGTGTGGTTTACACCGCTACGGGAAGCGATGGATGCCTTTGTTAATGTGACTCAGCAAAACGTCACCGGTACAGTGAAGCTGAAACTGTACAAAGGTAGCATCTCCCCGGCTGGTGCTAAATCTCCATATTCACTGTACAATGAAGAGTTTTCCACCTTTGGCGAGGACGATGTATACAACCAAGCCGATGCCGAAGGGTTTATCAACCTGTTTGGGTTACCATTGACAGTGAGGGCATTGATGGAGCGGAAACTGAAGAAGTAACAATGCATGTCATGGGCTCAATGAATTGAGCCCCTACAGTTGTAAATTAGATATATGTCTGTGGTTTTGTAGGGGCTTGATTTATCAAGCCCTTTAAAACGTAACTGGACATTAAATAATTAGTAAAGGGTGTTGAAGATGAAATTATGGGGTGGTCGGTTTCAAAAAACCACTGACCAACTGATGGAGGACTTTCATTCCTCCATATCCTTTGACCAACGGTTATACAAATATGACATCACCGGCAGTATCGCCCATGCCAAAATGTTGGCCAAAGTAAGGGTAATTACCACCCAGGATGCGGAGCAAATTGTTGCTGGCTTAACAGGCATTTTGCGCGATATTGAAGCGGGACAAGTGGAATTTGATGTGGCGGCTGAAGATATCCACATGAATGTGGAAACACTGTTAATTCAGCGCATTGGCGATGTGGGTAAAAAACTGCATACCGCCCGCAGTCGCAATGACCAAGTGGCTTTAGACATCCGCATGTTTATGAAGGATGAGATCAAGCAAATTCAACAACTGTTGAAAGAGCTGCGGATAACTTTATTAGATTTGGCCGAAGCCAACAAGGGCACCATTATGCCCGGGTATACCCACCTGCAGCGGGCCCAGCCCATCACATTGGCCCACCACCTGCTGGCCTATGTGCAAATGTTCCAGCGGGACAGCGATCGCCTACAGGACTGCTACAGGCGAACCGACGTGATGCCGCTGGGTTCTGGGGCGTTGGCAGGCACCACCTTCCTGTTGGATCGGCATGATGTGGCCCAGCAGCTGGGTTTTGCTAACATTAGTGAAAACACCATGGATGGGGTTAGCGATCGGGACTTTGCGGTGGAGTTTTGTGCGGCAGCGTCACTGATTATGATGCACCTCAGTCGGTTCTGCGAAGAGATTATTCTTTGGTCTTCCGCTGAATTTAGCTTTGTGGAATTGGACGATGCCTACAGCACCGGTTCCAGCATTATGCCCCAAAAGAAAAACCCAGATGCAGCAGAGCTGATCAGGGGTAAAACCGGTCGGGTATATGGCGATTTGATGACACTGTTAACCATGCTCAAGGGACTGCCCATGGCGTACAATAAAGACATGCAAGAGGATAAAGAGGCACTGTTTGATGCGGTGGACACCGTGAAAAAGTGCCTGATGGTATTCCGGCCGATGATTGCCACCATGAAGGTAAAGGAAAAACAAATGGCGGCAGCAGCTAAGGGTGGATTTACCAATGCCACCGACTTGGCAGACTATTTGGTACAAAAGGGCATTCCTTTCCGCCAGGCCCATGAGATTGTGGGTAGAGCGGTGTTTTACTGCATTCAAAACCACAAGGCTTTGGAAGAAATGACTTTGGCCGAGTATCAAGAGTTGAACGAAAAAATAGAGCAGGATGTTTATGATGCCATCAGTGTGGAGCACTGTGTCACCGCCCGCCAAGTGGTGGGTGGACCAGCAGCAGAAACGGTACAAGCAGCCATTGATGCCGCTCGGGAAAGACTTTAAAGGGCAATTTTGAATTAAGCAAATAAACAAGGGCTATTGCAAAACTATGCAACAGCCCCTTTAGTTTACCCGGCATGGGCATTATCTATAGGGTGAAAGTCCCGAACGGTGAAGGTAGCAGTAGCCGTAGCTTAAGACAAGGTTGTCTACCGCGAGGTCCTATCAGCCTAAGCCAGTACGTCGAATCGAAATCCCGAATATTTGAACCAACCTTTACACCTTTCAGCTACGGGTTCCGCCCCCACGAAAGAGCCCGAATTAGCCGTTGAAGAAGCACGAAAATATATATGGCTACGACGGTGGCTACGAATGTGCTATCTCAAACAATGGAAGAAACCAAAGACCAAGAGGAAAAACTTAGTAGCACTGGGAATACCGCGAGAATGGCAATGCTGATAACTAGGTCACGCAAGGGATACTGGAGATTATCTAATACGCCACAAGTAAACAAAGCCCTTGGCCTCGCCTTCTGGCGTGAACAAGGACTTAAAAGTTTAGTTGAAAGATACAACGTACTTCGTTCCACAACATGAACCGCCGTATACCGAACGGTACGTACGGTGGTGTGAGAGGACGGGAGTTAATCACTCCCTCCTACTCGATTGTTGATAACGAACAGAGGTTGTTTACACGACACCAACCTCTTTAAATTAGTTTGCCAATAACATTCTATCGTTAGCCATGGTGTGCCCGCTGGCTTTTTTGAACATATCCAGTAAATCCGGCACCCGGGTTCTTCTGCGCTTTTCGCCCTTTATGTCTAGAATCACATTGCCTTCATGCATCATAATGGTTCGGTTGCCTATTCTTAGGGCGTCCTCCATGTTGTGGGTGACCATTAAGGTGGTTAAATTGTACTTTTTAATGATGGTTTCGGTCAGTTCCAACACCTTTTGGGCGGTGTTGGGGTCTAGGGCGGCGGTATGTTCATCCAAAAGCAATAGCTTTGGTGGCACCAGCGTGGCCATTAATAGTGTTAAGGCTTGACGTTGGCCGCCGGAGAGCAAACCCACCTTGGAGGTAAGGCGGTTTTCTAAGCCCAACTCCAATTGTTTCAGTTGTTCCATAAAGAAATCTCTGTTTTTGCGCTTAATGCCGGCCACCAGCCTGCGTTTACTGCCCCTTTTATAGGCCATGGCCAGATTTTCTTCAATGGTCATCGAGGCGGCGGTGCCTAACATCGGGTCTTGAAACACTCTGCCAATGAAGGATGCCCGGGCGTGTTCCGGTGCATTCTCAATCGCTTGACCGTCGATGGCGATGGTACCTTCATCCGGCGGAAACACCCCGGCAATCATGTTTAACAGTGTGGATTTGCCAGCACCGTTACCGCCAATCACTGTCACCACATCACCGGGTTCCAACACCAGCGAAACTCCGGCCAACGCCAGCTTTTCATTGACGCTACCTGGGTTAAAGGTCTTTCTCAGATTAGATATTGACAGCACGTTGACCACTCTCCTTTGGTTTTACTCGGTGAGGTGAAAGTTTTTCTTTAATAATGGGTGAAGACATGGCGATTACCACCAGCACCGCGGTAAATAATTTTAAGTCGGTGGTGGGTAGGCCCATGCGCATTACAAAGGCGATTACCGCTCGGTAGATAATGGAGCCCAACAGCACGGCAATTATTGCCCGCCGCAATGTTTTATCCCCTAAAATTACTTCACCGATAATTACCGATGCTAAGCCAACCGCAATCATACCGATACCCATACCGATGTCAGCGTAACTTTGGTACTGGGCCACCAGCGAACCGGATAGTGCCACCAAAGCGTTGGCCAGGGCTAAACCAATGATTTTAGTGTTGTCGGTGTTTACACCGAGGCTGCGAATCATTTGTTGGTTATCGCCGGTGGCCCTTATGGCCATACCAATTTCTGTTTGTAAAAAGGTATAGATAAGGTGGCCAATCAACAGCACTGCCGTCACGCCCAGGGCTATTACCGCTAACTTTTCCGGAATACCTAGGGCCATCACATCGGTATAAATGGTATCCATTCGCAGTAACGACAGCATTGATCTGCCCATGATGCGCAGGTTGATTGAGTACAGCGCAAGCATCATTAATATACCGGCCAACAGCGGGGCAATTTTTAATTTGGTGTGTAAAAAACCAGTGATACATCCGGCCACTACCCCGCATGTTATTGCCAACGCGGTAGCTAACCAAGGGTCGTAACCTTCAAAGATCATCCGGGCAGCCACCGCTGCCCCCAAAGTAAAACTGCCGTCCACTGTCATATCGGGAAAGTCCAACACCCTAAAGGTGAGGTAAACCCCCAATACCATCATGCCCCATAATAATCCTTGTTCCAATACGCCTATTAATACGCCTGCCAATGCAATCACCCGTTCGTTTAAGTATTATTTAATCAGTTCTTTAGCCTTTGCCTGAATTTCTTCTGGTACTGTGATGCCGGTTGTTTCTGCAGTCTTTAGATTAATGACAATGTCTGAACCGGTTTGCCCTTGAATGGCCATCTCCGCTGGGTTGGCACCATTTAAAATTTCTAACGCCATTTCACCGGTGGTACGTCCCAATTGGTAGTAATCGATACCAATGGTGGCCAGCGCCCCGCTTTTAACGGCATCGCTTTCGCCACATATTACCGCCAGTTTATTTTCTTCTGCCACCTTCATTACCGCTGGCAAAGAGGAAATTACCATGTTGTCGGTGGGTAAGTAAAAGGCATCCACCCGGCCGACCATTGATTGAGCTGCTTGCATCACTTCACTGCTGGCGGTTACCGTAACCTTAACCAATTCTATTCCCATTTCCGGCGCCACTTGATCTGCAATGTCAACTTGCACCTGGGAGTTAACCTCACTGGAGTTGTAAATAATACCTACTTTTTTAACAGTGGGTACAATATCTTTAATTAATTGCAGTTGATCCTTAACTGGGTTGAGATCGGTGGTACCGGTAACGTTGGTGCCCGGTTTCTCGATGCTGTTCACCAGCTTAGCGCTTACTGGGTCGGTGACCGCGGTAATTAAAATGGGAATATCCTTTGTGGCATTGGCCATGGTCATGGCTGATGGAGTGGCCACAGCCAGCACCAAATCGTAATCCTTTTGCACAAATTTGTTAGCGATGGTTTGTAAGTTTGATTGATCTGATTGGGCGTTTTGGTAATCCACCATTAACTTGTCGCCGTCTTTATAACCGTTTTCCGCCAATACATCCAGAAAGCCTTGTCTAGCAGCATCTAAGGCTTTGTGTTCCACAATTTGAATGATCCCCAACTTAACCTGTTCCGCGCTGGCATTTTCAGCCGGGGCCGGTTCATCGCCGCCACAGCCAGCCAATGTTAATGCCAAAAGTAACACCATTAAAGACATCAGTAACTTTTTCATGTAATTCAACCTCCTAATTTTTTTTCGGTAGTTGGCTAGTCAGTTGAATTAAATGACGGCTAAAACAAAAAAGCTTCCGATACGGAAGCTTTTAGCGTCTAAAAAATGCACACCCTCCCTACTAAAACTACCGTCCTACATGTACGTTGATATTAAGTTGTAATCCTGAAACCTACCGTACTAACCAGGCCATACTACCATATAAAACCTACCGTAAACTAATGTTAATACAGCGCCCCTTGGATGTCAATAATGTGTATAAAAAAATGGACAATGTCTTAGCTGTTAAATTTTGGATTTAATTGTCAAATGGGGTATTAATAAAGGGAAATAATTGCCGGGGCCTTGACATGGGCGGTTTAAAAGCAATAATCTCTAAATAAGAACGGAAAGGAGTGGCGTTTTAATGCGTGCAGTATTTACTTTAACTTCTGCTGAATCTAAGCGACTGTTGGGAAAAGCGGTGGCCCAACTGCCGGCGGTCAAAAGGGCATTACAAAAGGGTAGAGTAATTATCGGTGGCGGTACCACCAACGCTTATGTGGCAGAGGAAATATTGGGTATAGAGGTGGATAAGGCTAAGTACACCGCCGGTATTATTACCGGGGGCGTGCAGTGTGTCACCCCGGCGGAGGACAGGCTGGCGCCCTATTCTATTGTAGATGGTGAGGTCACTAAAGAATCTTGGTTAGAAGTGCTGGCAGATTTTACTGCCGATGATGTATTTATAAAAGGGGCCAACGCTGTTGATGCCGAGGGTCATGCCGGGGTGTTGATGTCTAATCCAAAGGGTGGCACCATTGGCCAGGCCATTGGCACGTTGGCGGCCCGGGGATCGAAACTAATCATTCCGGTGGGCTTGGAAAAAATGATTCCCTCGGTGGAATTGGCCGCGGCCGCGGCCGGCATCAACACCTTTGATTATTCCTTGGGACAAAGGGTTGGTTTAATGCCCTTGATGTATGGTGAAGTGATTACTGAAATAGAGGCGTTAGATATGCTCACCGGCGTTGATGCTGTTTGCATAGCCGCAGGCGGCGTTGGCGGTTCCGAAGGATCTGTCACGTTATCCGTCGAGGGAAGTGAAGGAATGGTGGGCGCCACCTTGGATTTAATTAAAGGCATTAAAGGGGAAAAACCAATCCCGCAATTAAAACAAAAATGCCAGTGCGGTGACCCCTGTAACCGGTTTTAGTTGGACAATGGTATAAAAACTTTCAAAATGGTGCTTGACACTGATTGTTTAAATCATTATACTTTTAGTCAACGGAATAAATGAGCAGAAAAGTAATGAAGGGGATAGTTGTCTGAGACTGAGCCACAGAGAGCCGGGGTAGCTGGGAACCGGTGCTTAAGGCAGGCATTGATCACCCCGGAGCTGCCAGCCCAAAGGTATAACCGAGTAGGTGTGGTCGGGTTGAAGAACCCGTTAACAAAACTTTGTCTATCAACAAGACACAAAGGCGGCATCTCTTTTTGAGGTGCAAGCAGGGTGGTAACGCGCAAGGTTAAACCTCTCGTCCCTGGCAGTTTAGATTAACTGCAGGCGAGAGGTTTTTTATATTTTCAGCTGGGTTCTACCAAGTAGTTTGGCAACAGTATCTTGACATTGGCGGCGGTAGGCGTTATACTGTTGGATAATTTAACAGTAACGGCGATGACAGGGCTAATGTTAGAGACTGAGCTACAGAGAACCGGGTTAGCTGGGAACCGGCGCTTAAGACTGACAGTGTCACCCTTTAGCCACCCACTGAAAGACTTTTAGTTTAGTAGGTGCGGTCGGGTTGGTATCCGTTAACAATACCGTGTTTATTAACGACACTGAGTGGTGCCCCTTAATTGGGGTGCAAGCAGGGTGGTAACGCGCGAGGATAAACCTCTCGTCCCTGGCAGTTATAATAACTGCGTGGGCGAGGGGTTTTTTATATTTTCCTCCCTCGATTATTACAAAAGCTTAACAAAAAGTTTCTTGACACTTCACCAATCAATGGCTATACTAGATATTAAATTTTACATCCGGTATAGGTGATGAAAGGGATAGGTGTCTGAAACTTAAGCTCCAGAGAATCGGGATTGCTGGGAACCGATGCTTAGGCCAGTCGCTACTCACCCTGGAACTGCCCGTCGAAAGAATTAAACCAGTAGGCGTGGCCGGGTTGCAGAACTCGTTATTAAAACTTTGTCTGTTGATCGGCACTGAGGTGGTGCCCCTTAATTGGGGTGCAAGCAGGGTGGTAACGCGCGAGGATAAACCTCTCGTCCCTGGTGGTGGAAACACTGCTAGGGGCGAGGGGTTTTTTATATTTTTTTATACCAGTTGTCCAAGTGGGACGGAGTAATGACCAATGGGTGTAAACAACACCTTCGCAATATTCGTTAAAAAGATTTGTTTAAAAAGTTGACATATGAAACGGGGGAATAAAAATATGCGCAGCGATTCAATGAAAAAGGGATTGGAGAAAGCGCCACATCGCAGTTTGTTTAAAGCACTGGGATTGGTGGATGAAGAAATTAACCGACCGCTAATTGGGGTGGTAAACGCCCAAAACGATATTATTCCTGGTCACCTGCATTTAGACCAAATTGCCGATGCGGTGAAAGCCGGCATTAGAATGGCTGGGGGTATACCCTTTGCCTTTGGCACCATCGGAGTTTGTGACGGCATTGCCATGGGGCACACCGGCATGAAGTACTCACTGGTCAGTCGGGAACTGATTGCCGACAGCATAGAGGTGATGGTTGAAGCCCACCCCTTTGATGGCCTGGTGTTGATTCCCAACTGTGACAAAGTGGTACCGGGTATGCTGATGGCAGCAGCCAGACTAAACATTCCCGCCATTGTCGTCAGTGGAGGGCCTATGATGCCCGGTAAGCACAAAGATCAAGGGGTATCCTTAACCAATATGTTTGAAGCGGTGGGTGCGGTGCAAGCCGGCACCATGACCCACGAGGAGCTGGCGGAACTGGAAGAAAACGCTTGTCCAGGTTGTGGTTCTTGCTCTGGAATGTTTACCGCCAACTCCATGAACTCACTATGCGAAGTGCTGGGCATGGCGCTACCGGGTAACGGCACGATACCGGCAGTATCTGCTGCCCGGACTAGATTGGCGAAGCAGGCTGGCATCAAAATAATGGAGCTGGTGCAAAAGGACATTAAGCCCAGTGACATCATTACCGAAGTTGCCATTAACAATGCCTTAGCGGTGGATATGGCCCTAGGGTGCTCCACCAACACAGTGTTGCACCTGCCGGCCATAGCCCATGAGGCTGGCATAGAAGTAAACCTAGACATGTTTAATGAAATCAGTGCCAAAACGCCAAATCTGTGCCGATTGGCCCCTGCAGGATTTCACTTTATGGTGGATTTGAACGAAGCCGGTGGCATTCCGGCTGTGATGGCCGAACTGAATAAAAAGGGATTAATTAACGGAGAAGCCCTTACTGTAACTGGAAAAACAGTGGGTGAAAATATTGCCAATGCCTGCATACTAAATAAGGAAGTTATTCGTCCCGTTGACAATCCCTATGCAGCCAGTGGCGGTATTGCTGTACTGAGGGGCAACCTAGCCCCAGGGGGAGCGGTGGTGAAACAGGCGGCGGTGGCACCGGAAATGATGCAACATCGAGGCCCCGCCCGGGTATTTGATTCCGAAGAAGCAGCCCAACAGGCGTTGATGAACCAGCAAATTAACAAGGGCGACGTCATTGTCATTCGTTACGAGGGCCCTAAGGGCGGCCCCGGCATGAGGGAAATGTTATCCCCCACCGCCACGGTGGCTGGGTTGGGATTAGATAAAGACGTAGCACTTTTAACGGACGGACGTTTTTCCGGTGCCACCCGGGGAGCATCCATTGGCCATGTGTCACCGGAGGCGGCCGAAGGCGGCCCGCTGGCGGCAGTGAGAGACGGAGATATCATTAACATTGATATTCCTAACCGTAAACTAGAAGTGGAATTGAGCCCAGAAGAATTGGCAGCCAGATTAGAGCACTGGCAGGCGCCGACACCTAAGGTGAACAAAGGCTACTTGGCCCGATACGCCAAAATGGTTACCTCCGCTGGAACTGGAGCGGTATTGAAAAAATAACTAGTGGGAGTGTTGGTTTATGAAATATAAAGGAGCGGAAGTGTTGCTAAAGGCTTTGGAAGCCGAAGGTGTAGACACAATATTTGGTTACCCCGGCGGAGTGGTATTGCCAATTTACGATGCACTTTACGATTCTGATATTAATCATATATTAACTCGTCACGAACAGGGGGCAGCCCATGCGGCAGATGGTTATGCCCGGGCCACCGGTAAAGCGGGGGTATGTTTAGCCACCTCCGGCCCCGGCGCCACCAACTTGGTGACTGGTATTGCCAATGCCTACATGGATTCGGTGCCACTGGTGGCCATAACCGGCCAGGTGGTCACCTCGCTTTTGGGTCGGGATTCCTTCCAAGAGGCGGATATCACCGGAATTACCTTGCCAATCACTAAGCATAATTACATGGTAAAAGACCCCAACGATTTGGGGGATATTGTTAAAGAAGCCTTTCACCTGGCCACCACCGGACGGCCGGGGCCGGTTTTAATCGATATTCCTAAAGATATATCCACCGCCGAAGTGGACTATCAGGGGAGCGGCCCGCTGAATCTGCCGGGTTACAAACCACCTACAGCCGGTGCCGAAGATTTAGTTAATCAAGCAGCCAGTGCGCTGATGCGCAGTGAACGGCCGGTGATTTATGCCGGCGGTGGCGTGGTGGCTTCCGGTGCCCACCAAGAATTAAAGCAGTTGGCAGAAGTGCTGGCAGCACCGGTAACCACCACCCTGATGGGAATAGGCGGGTTTCCCGATGATCACCCGCTCTCTTTGGGCATGTTGGGCATGCACGGCACCCGCTATGCCAACTACGCAGTGAGCGAATGCGATTTATTGTTGGCGGTGGGGGTACGGTTTGATGACCGGGTAACCAGTAAAATAGAAAGCTTTGCCAAGGATGCCACCATTATTCATATTGATATCGACCCCGCCGAGTTGGGCAAAAATGTAAGGGTAGACGTGCCCATTGTGGGTAACGTAAGTATAGTGCTAAAACAGTTGCTGGAGCGTTTGGCCGCTAAACTGCCGGGGGCTTGGCAAGAAAAAATTAACCGCTGGAAAAAAGAGTACCCGTTAAATTATCAGGTCAGCGATGTGACCATTAAACCCCAGCAAGTGATCAGCGAAATTTACAACGTTACCGGCGGCAATGCCCGCATCACCACCGAAGTGGGTCAGCACCAGATGTGGGCGGCCCAGTACTACAACTACACTAAACCCCGTTCCTTCATCTCCTCCGGCGGCTTGGGAACCATGGGCTATGGTTTTCCGGCAGCCATTGGCGTGCAAGTGGGCTGTCCCGATGAAGTGGTGTTTGACATTGCCGGCGACGGCAGTATTCAAATGAACATTCAAGAACTGGGCACTGCGGTAAATTATGATCTGCCGGTGAATGTGGCGGTGATGAACAACGGTTACCTAGGGATGGTGCGCCAGTGGCAGGAGCTGTTCTATAACCGCCGTTATTCCCAGTCAGAAATGACCAGTCCAGACTTTGTCAAACTGGCTGAAGCTTACGGCGCCGAAGGTTACCGGGTAGAAGATCCCACAGATATTCGGTCGGTGCTGGAACAGGCGGTGGCCAGCAGCAAGCCGGTAATGATGGACTTTGTGGTGGAACAGGAAGAAAATGTAGTGCCAATGGTGGCCCCTGGAGAACCAATTAACAAAATGTTGGGTTAGGAGTGATGATGATGCTGCATACGTTGGCGGTGTTGGTAGAAAACAATCCCGGGGTTTTGGCCCGGGTGGCAGGTTTGTTTAGCCGGCGAGGTTTTAACATTGACAGTTTGGCAGTGGGACGCACCGATAACCCAGCCATCTCCCGCATGACCATTGTGGTGGAGGGCGACGATCACACGCTGGAACAGGTGACCAAACAGCTGCACAAACTGGTGGATGTAATTAAAATTAATGACGTTACCAACGAACCCCATGTGGACAGAGAATTGGTGTTGATCAAGGTGCCGGTGGACCGAGCCAGTCGTTTAGAGGTAATGCAAATCGCCGATGTTTTTCGGGCCAAGGTTGTGGACTACGGCCCCAAAACACTGACCCTTGAAGCCACCGGCACCGGTGAAAAAATTGACGCACTGGAAGAGGCGTTGCGACCCTTTGGCATTAAAGAACTGGTGAGAACAGGTAAAATCTCTATCCTAAGGGGAGCAAAATACACAACAGCAAACATTACTAAGGAGGAAGAATAAAGATGGCAAAGGTATTTTATGATCAAGATGCAAACATAGATTTACTAAAGGGTAGAAAAATTGCGGTATTGGGCTATGGCAGCCAAGGTCATGCTCAAGCGTTAAATTTAAAGGATAGTGGCTTGGAAGTACTGGTTGGCTTGCGTAAAGGAAGCTCCAGTTGGGCTAAGGCCGAAGCCGCAGGTTTAGAAGTGGGCACTGTAGCTGAAGTATGTGAAAAAGCGGATATCATCCAAGTACTGCTGCCAGATGAAATTCAAGGCAAAGTATATAGAGAAGAAATTGAGCCTCACCTAACCGAAGGCAAAGCGCTGATGTTTTCCCACGGCTTTAACATCCACTTTAACCAAATTGTACCACCAAAAAATGTAGATGTATTGATGGTGGCACCAAAGAGCCCGGGACATTTAGTGCGTTGGATGTATCAAGAAGGCAATGGGGTACCGGCACTGGTGGCTGTACACCAAGATTATACCGGCAGAGCCAGAGACTTAGGCCTGGCCTATGCCAAGGGCATTGGTAGCACCAGAGCCGGTGTCTTTGAAACCACCTTTAAAGAGGAAACCGAAACCGACCTGTTTGGTGAGCAAGCAGTACTTTGCGGTGGCCTAACCAAACTAATTCAAGCGGGTTTTGAAACCCTGGTGGAAGCCGGATATGCTCCGGAAATGGCTTACTTTGAGTGTTGCCACGAAATGAAACTAATTGTGGACTTAATCTACCAAGGTGGCCTAGGCATGATGCGTTACTCAGTAAGTAACACCTGCGAATACGGCGATTACACCCGGGGGCCCCGCTTAATCACCGATGAAACTAAAAAAGAAATGAAAAAGATTTTGGCAGAGATTCAAAGTGGCCAATTTGCCAAAGAGTGGATGCTGGAAAACCAAGTTAATGCACCAATGTTTAACGCCATGAAGAGAAATGAGCGGGAGCATCAAATTGAACAGGTTGGGGCAGAACTGCGCAAAATGATGCCTTGGTTGCAGAAGTAAGCTTAAATAAATAATGGAAAATTGGCACCGCCGCCAATTTTCCAATAGGGGGTGTTAGCTTTGGAAATGACTGTTGCCGAAGCGTTGGTGCGCTGCTTGGAACTGGAACAAGTGGATAGAGTGTTTGGTTATCCAGGCGGTGCTATTCTCCCTGTTTACGATGTACTATACAAAAATGACCAGATTAAGCATATACTAACTCGTCATGAACAGGGGGCAGCCCTTGCCGCCTGCGGGTATGCTAGGGCTACTGGAAAAGTGGGTGTCTGCATGGCCACCTCTGGTCCTGGGGCCACCAACTTGGTGACCGGTATTGCCAACGCCTATATGGATTCGATTCCGTTGGTTTGCATTACCGGCCAGGTGTCGACCAGTCAGGTTGGCACCGATGCCTTTCAAGAAGTAGATATCACCGGCATTACCTTGCCAATTGTAAAGCACAACTATTTATTGAAAGATCCCCATCAACTACCCCAAGTGGTTAAACGGGCCTTTCATATTGCGGCCACCGGTAGACCGGGTCCGGTATTAATTGACATCCCCAGGGATGTTCAAGATGTGGTGATAGACTTTGCATATCCGGACAAAGTCTATTTGCCCGGTTATAAACCAACCTATGAAGGCCATCCGGGACAAATTAGCAATGCGGTGAAGTTGATCAAAAATTGCAGCCGACCGGTAATTTACGCCGGCGGTGGCATAATTAATTCCAATGCCAGTGGAGCATTGACTAAATTTGCCGAAACCATTGGCGCTCCGGTGGTGACCACGTTGATGGGTTTGGGCAGCATTCCAGGGGAGCACCCCTTGTTTATGGGCATGCTGGGCTTGCACGGTGCCCGCTATGCCAACTTGGCCGTTACCAACTGTGATTTGCTAATTGCGGTGGGAGCCAGGTTTGATGATCGCGTAACCGGAAAAATAGCCGCCTTTGCTCCCAATGCCCAAATTATTCATATTGATATTGATCCGGCAGAAATTAGTAAAAACGTACCCTCTCACCTACCCATCGTAGGTGACACAACCCAGGTTTTGCGGGCGTTGCTTAAAAAAGTGAAGCCTAAAGACAACCAAGATTGGTTAGCCCAGATACAAAGGTGGAAACAACAAAATCCGCTAGACTATCCCCGGGATGGCAAGCTTAAACCACAATATGTAATTGAGCAAATGTACCAGTACACCAAAGGTAACGTGGTGCTAGCCACCGACGTTGGCCAACACCAAATGTGGGCGGCCCATTACTTTAAGGTTAATGGCCCCAGAAGCTTTGTTACCTCCGGTGGCCTAGGTTGTATGGGCTTTGGCCTACCCGGTGCCATTGGGGCCCAATTTGGTCGCCCCGACCAAACGGTGGTGCTGGTCACTGGGGATGGCAGTATTCAAATGACCATGAATGAACTGGGTACCGCCGCAGAGCATCAATTGCCGCTAAAAATATTTATTTTAAACAACCATTGCCTGGGCATGGTACGGCAACTGCAGGAATTTTATTTTGATAAACGCTATATAGCGGTAAATTTACCCTTTGACTTGGATTTTGCCGCTTTGGCCCCGCTATATGGCATGAGGGGTTATACCGTCACCAATGAACACCAATTGGCCGCAGTATTGCCCCAGGTGTTTGACCAACCGGGCGGGGTAATTGTCAACTGTTTGGTGGACCCAGCAGAAAATGTGATGCCCATGGTGATGGCGGGCCAAGGCATTGGCGACTAAGGCATGATAATTTAAAAACCATTAAGGGCTCAGGTAATTGAGCCCTTAATAAAAATACTACCTTTAGTGTTAAATATTAACTTATTAGTAAAAAGATGAGAGGTGAGGTTGTTGTCCAACCGTGTGTATATCTTTGACACCACCCTGCGTGACGGCGAGCAGTCACCCGGTGTCAGTCTAAATAAAACCGAGAAGGTACAGATTGCCAGGCAGTTGGCTAAAATGGGCATTGATGTGATGGAGGCAGGTTTTCCGGTAACCTCACCGGGAGATTTTGCGGCGGTGCAGGCAGTGGCCCGGGAAGTAAAGGGGGCATCGGTGGCGGCGTTAGCCAGGGCAAACCTTAATGATATCGATCGCGCTTGGGAAGCCATTAAAGAGGCTGAGCAACCTAGAATTCACACCTTTATCGCCACCTCAGACATCCACCTGAAATATAAACTGCGCAAAGATCGGCAACAGGTGTTGGAGGCTGCGGTGGCCGCAGTGAAACACGCCTGTAAGTACACAGCGGACGTGGAGTTTTCGGCCGAAGATGCCTCCCGCTCGGATTTGGATTATCTGTGTCAAGTGCTGGAGGCAGTGATTGCCGCCGGGGCAAAGGTAGTTAACATACCGGACACTGTGGGCTATAGCACCCCCAAAGAGTTTAATCAATTCATTGCCAGCATAGCTGAGCGGGTGCCCAACATCGATCGAGCCATTATTAGCGTGCATTGCCATGACGACTTGGGTTTGGCGGTGGCTAACTCGCTGGCAGCGGTTTCTGCCGGAGCCCGGCAGGTGGAAGGCACCATCAACGGTATTGGTGAGCGGGCCGGTAATGTTGCCCTAGAAGAAGTGATTATGGCGCTGTACACCAGACAGGATCAATTCCAAGTGACAACCAGTGCCGTTACCGAAGAAATTTACCGCACCAGCCGGTTGGTGTCCAGCCTGACCGGTATAGCGGTACAGCCCAACAAAGCCATTGTGGGTAAAAACGCCTTTGCCCACGAATCGGGCATTCACCAGGATGGTGTGCTGAAGGAACGCACCACCTATGAAATTATGAACCCCACCATGGTGGGTATTTCTCAGAGCAACTTGGTTTTAGGTAAACACTCCGGCCGTCATGCCTTTAAAGATCGGTTGATTGAACTGGGTTACCGATTAAACGAAGATGAGTTAAACAAAGCCTTTGTCCGCTTTAAGGATTTGGCCGATAAGAAAAAAGAAATCAGTGACCAAGACTTGGAAGCCATTGTGGACGAAGAAATTAGAGACTTGCCCAATACCTATGATTTGGCCTACCTACACATATCCAGTGGTACTACCATTGTACCGACAGCCACCGTTGGTTTGAAAGTTGAGGATGAACTGATTGAAGAAGCGTCCTGCGGTGATGGCCCAGTGGATGCCATTTATAAAGCCATCGATAAAATTACCGGCCTGCACTTAGTGCTGGAAGAATACCGCATTAATGCTGTCACCGGCGGTAAAGATGCTTTAGGTGATGTCACGGTGAAACTGCGCAAAGCAGATAACGGTCACATCTTCATCGGTCGCGGCGTCAGCACAGATATTTTGGAGGCCAGTGCCAAGGCCTATGTTAACGCCAGCAATAAATTGGTTTATAGAAGAGACCAGCAGTAGTAAAAAGCAATTATGAATTATAAGGGTGGTAACGAACTATGGGAATGACGATAACAGAAAAGATTTTGGCGGCCCATGCCGGCAAAGACTTTGTGGAACCTGGTGAAATGATAAACGCCAAGGTGGATTTGGTTTTAGGTAACGATGTCACCGGGCCGGTGGCCATTCAAGAGTTTAATAAAATTGGGGTAGAAAATGTATTTGACAAAGACCGGGTGGCGTTGGTGCCAGACCATTTTGCCCCCAATAAAGATATAAAATCTGCCGAACTGGTGAAACAACTGCGGGAATTTTCCCAGCAACAGAACATCACCAACTTTTTTGAAATCGGTCGCATGGGCATTGAGCACTGCCTATTGCCTGAGCAAGGCTTGGTTGGCCCCGGAGACTTGGTTATTGGCGCCGATTCCCACACTTGTACCTATGGTGCCCTGGGTGCCTTTGCCACCGGCGTTGGCAGCACCGACTTGGCCGCCGCCATGGCGCTGGGAGAAAGTTGGTTTAAAGTGCCGGAAAGCATCAAATTTGTGTTCTACGGTCAATTGAACCCTTGGGTGGGGGGCAAAGACCTAATCCTTTACACCATCGGCAAAATTGGTGTGGACGGTGCCCGCTATAAAGCGATGGAATTCACCGGTCCGGTAATTCAAGAACTCTCTATGGATGGCCGCTTCACCATGTGCAACATGGCCATTGAAGCCGGCGGTAAAAACGGTATCATTGAGCCCGATGACAAGGTTAAGGCCTATGTGGAGAGTCGGGCTAAGCGCCCATATCAGTTCTACACCAGCGACCCAGATGCCAAATACAGCGAAGTGTACGAATTTGACGTCAGCAAAATTGAGCCCCAGGTGGCTTTCCCCCACCTGCCGGAGAATACCAAACCAATTAGTGAAGCGGTGGGTGTAGAAATTCAACAGGCAGTAATTGGTTCTTGCACCAACGGCCGCATGGATGACCTGCGTTTGGCGGCCCAAGTGCTGAAGGGCAACAAAGTTAACAAGAGCGTGCGCCTGTTAATTTTCCCCGGCACCCAGGAGATCTACAAGCAAGCCATGCGGGAAGGCTTGATGGACATATTTATCGATGCCGGTGCAGCAGTGAGTACCCCCACCTGTGGTCCTTGCTTAGGTGGCCACATGGGTATTTTGGCTAAGGGCGAGCGGGCCATTGCCACCACCAACCGCAACTTTGTTGGTCGGATGGGACACCCCGAAAGTGAAGTTTACCTGTCCAACCCAGCGGTGGCAGCCGCCTCTGCCATACTGGGACGAATCGCCAAACCAGAGGAGGTGCTGTAAATGAAACTAAATGGAGCAGCATGGAAATTTGGTAACGACATTGACACCGACGTAATTATTCCGGCCCGCCACCTAAACGCCCCCGATCCGGCGGAATTGGCTAAACACTGCATGGAAGACGGTGACCCGGACTTTTACAAGAAAATTTCCCCCGGGGACATCATTGTGGCCGGCAAAAACTTTGGTTGTGGCAGTTCCCGGGAACACGCCCCGATAGCCATTAAAGCGGCGGGACTATCCTGCGTCATTGCCAAGTCCTTTGCCCGGATATTCTATCGCAATGCCTTTAACATCGGTTTGCCAATATTTGAATGTGCCGAAGCGGCAGAAAAAATTGAAGCCGGCGATAAATTGGAAGTGGATGCAGACAGCGGGCTTATTAAAAACCTAACTAAAAATGAGACCTATCAAGCCACCCCGGTGCCTGATTTTATGCAACAAATTATTGGCGCCGGCGGACTGATTAAGTATGTGCAGAAAAGGGTGAACAAGTAATGTTTAAAATAGCGGTGTTGGCTGGCGATGGCATCGGTCAAGAAATAGTGCCGGCAGCGGTGGCAGTATTAAAGGTGGTGGCTAAAAAATACCACCACGAATTTCAATTTGTGGAGGGTTTAATCGGCGGCAGCGCCTACGATGCCGTGGGTAACCCGCTGCCGGAGGAAACTTTAACCCTTTGCAACAACAGCGATGCAGTACTGTTGGGGGCGGTGGGGGGACCCAAGTGGGATAATCTGCCCTCTCACCTGCGGCCCGAAGTGGGGGCGTTGCTGCCGTTAAGAAAAGGGTTGGGACTTTACGCCAACCTGCGCCCGGTGCAGGTGTTCCCTGAACTGGCCGAAGCATCCACCTTGAAGGAAGAGGTGGTGTCTGGTTTAGATGTGCTGATGGTGCGGGAACTGACCGGCGGCCTCTACTTTGGCGAAAAGAAAAAGGAAGAAATTGCCGAGGGTTATCGGGTGGTGGATACGTTGGTTTACACCACCCCGGAAATTGAACGGGTGGCCAAACTGGCCTTTGAACTGGCCCAAAAGCGCAGCGGTAAAGTGACCTCGGTGGATAAAGCTAACGTTTTAGAATCCTCCAGACACTGGCGGGAGGTGGTTAACGGCCTGGCCGCAGCTTACCCCGGGGTGGAATTAAACCACCTGTATGTGGATAACTGTGCCATGCAGTTGGTGCGCAACCCCAAACAATTTGACGTGTTGGTAACGGAAAACATGTTTGGTGACATACTGACCGACTTGGCAGCCCAACTGACGGGCTCCATTGGCATGTTGCCTTCGGCCAGCGTTGGCGGCAACGTCAGCCTGTACGAACCAATTCACGGATCAGCGCCGGACATTGCCGGCCAGGATATAGCTAACCCACTGGCCACCATTTTATCCGCTGCCATGATGCTGCGTTTGAGCTTTAACTTAGATGAAGCCGCCCAAGCGGTTGAGCAGGCGGTGGCCAAAGTGCTGCAAAAGGGCTATCGCACCGGAGATATTATGCAACCGGGCATGAAACCGGTGGGTACTAAAGAAATAACTGAATTAGTAATTAAAGAGCTAGAAGCTTAATATAGCACGGGAGTGATTGGCGTGCCCAAGGTACAGATATATGATACAACCCTGCGAGATGGCACCCAGGGTGAAGGAATTTCATTATCGGTGGATGATAAAATAAAAATCGCCTTAAAGCTGGATGCCATGGGTTTCCACTATATAGAGGGCGGATGGCCTGGGTCTAACCCTAAGGATATGGAGTTCTTTGCGCGCATTAAAGACTACCCTTTAACCACCGCCCAAGTAACCGCCTTTGGTTGCACCAGAAAGCCCAATGTGGCAGTGGCGGAGGATGCCAATATTAAGGCGTTGTTGGAATCCGGGGTACAGGTGGCCACCATCTTTGGCAAATCATGGGACTTTCATGTTACAGATGCACTAAATACGACGTTGGCAGAAAACTTAGCCATGATTGAAGAATCAGTTGGTTACCTTAAAGGCCAAGGCCTAACCGTTTTTTACGATGCAGAACACTTTTTTGACGGTTATAAAGCTAACCGTAAGTATGCACTGGCTACACTGGAGGCAGCAGAGCGGGGTGGTGCCGACACCATTATTCTCTGTGATACCAACGGTGGTACAATGCCCACTGAAATTACCGAAACCATCGCAGATGTTAAAAACTATATAAATGTACCCCTGGGTATTCACGCCCATAACGATTGCGAGCTGGCGGTGGCCAATTCACTGTTGGCAGTGCAGGCCGGCGTCACCCAAGTGCAGGGTACGGTCAATGGTTATGGTGAGCGCACCGGCAATGCCAACCTGTGCTCAATTATTCCCAATTTGGCCTTTAAATATGGTGTTGATAGCATTCCAGCGGATAATTTAGTGCATCTAACGGAAATGTCCCGCTATGTGGACGAAGTGGCCAACGTTAACCCCAACCCCCATCAGGCATATGTGGGCGCCACTGCCTTTGCCCACAAAGGTGGTATTCATGTCAGCGCGCTGTTAAAGGACGCCGCCACCTATGAACATATTCAGCCGGAACTGGTGGGCAACAGTCGGCGGGTACTGGTTTCGGAGCTATCCGGTAAATCTAATCTGCTATACAAATTTAAAGAAATGAATTTTGATGTAGATAAGCAAAATCCCGAGAGCCGCAAACTATTGGAACAGATTAAAGACTTGGAAAGTAAAGGCTATCAATTTGAAGGGGCCGAGGGTTCCTTTGAACTGCTGATGCACAAAGCCTTTGATGATAGTTATCGCCAACCCTTCTCGTTGGAAAGCATGCGTTTAATTTTAGAGTTGAAGGAGGACCAGCCGGTACAGTCGGAAGCGGTGATTAAAATGAAGGTAAAGGATGAAGTGGTGCACACCGCAGCCGAAGGGAACGGCCCCGTTAACGCACTGGACAACGCCCTCAGAAAAGCATTGGAAGAGATCTACCCCCGGGTGAAGAAAATGAAACTCAACGACTACAAAGTTAGGGTGCTGGATGAACAGGCTGGCACCGAATCCCTGGTTAGAGTGTTAATTGAGACCGGTGACGGCAAAGGCTCCTGGAGTACCGTCGGGGTATCCACAAACATTATCGAAGCCAGTTGGCAAGCGCTGGTGGACAGTATGGCCTATGGTTTGCTAAAGGAATAGGGCAAAATGCGACAAGGGGAGTGGAGGTATGTTATTCTCCTTGTCGCATTTTTTTAGTACTTTAGACCTAGATTTTAACTGCCAATTTCTAATTGCCAGCGGCACTAAAAAAAGGGATAATAATAAATAGATAGAATTGTTTTAAATGCAAGCTGGGTAGGATATATGGGAAGGGAGGGTGCACCTTGCTAGAGCAACTGCAGGCGATAAATTTGGCACCATTTAATCTAATCAGCATATTGGACATTGCCATAGTTGCCTTGGTTTTGTACAAGCTAATGCTCGTCATTAGGGGCACCCGAGCAGTGCAGTTAATTAAGGGTATTGTGGTACTGTTGATAGCTACCACCATTACCAGTTGGTTTCATTTGGATACCATCAATTGGCTGTTGCGTCAGACCATGACCGCTTTGGTGGTGGCTTTACCCATTGTATTTCAGCCTGAATTGCGCCGAGCTCTGGAACAACTGGGGCGGGGCAAATTTTTTGCTCGCCAAATAACCCTTTTGGAAGAAGAAGATAAAAGTCGCATGATCACTGAAGTGGTGCGGGCGGTGCAGGTGTTATCAAAAAATAACATTGGTGCTTTAATAGTTATCGAGCGGGTTACCGGCTTAGAGGAATATATTGATACCGGCATTAAAATTGATGGCATGGTGTCATCGGAATTTTTAATTAACCTTTTTATTCCCAAAACCCCCTTGCATGATGGGGCATGCATTATCAGAGGGGACAGAATAGCAGCGGCGGCTTGTTTTTTGCCCCTTACCGATGCGGAGTTGGATCATGAACTGGGTACCCGACACCGGGCGGGCATCGGCGTTACCGAGTATTCCGATGCTATGACGGTGATTGTTTCGGAAGAAACCGGTCAAATTTCGCTGGCTCAAGAGGGAGAATTATTCAAGGCTTTGGATGAAACATCCCTTAAACAACGGCTAACAGAAGGTTTGCAACCAAAAGCGACACCATCCCTCACTAATTTTTGGAATAAAGCCGGAGGTAGCCAATGAAAGCAACAAATTTAAAATCTGTGTCATGGCGGAGATACTCACTAATGGTTATCTCGGTATTGATTGCCACATTGCTATGGCTGTATGTAAACAACATCCAGTATCCGCCCCAAGAACGGGAATTTAGAATAAATTTACAAGCATCTGGCCTGCCGGAGGGTATGGTGGTTGAAGATATGCCGGAGCGGGTCAGTGTGCGGGTGCAGTCCAGTGGCACTTCGGTGAATGGGTTAAATGCCGATGATTTTAAAGCCACAGTGGATCTAAGCCAGGTTAAGATAGGCGAGAATAAACTAACCGTTGATGTCAGTACCCCGCTGAATGTCAACATTACCGCCGTTAATCCCAAACAGATTACCGTATCGGTGGATAAATCTATTCAAAAACAATTGCCCGTCAAATTATTTTTACGGGGCGACCCCCAGCCGGGTTTCACAGCGGGCGAACCGGTGTTGGTGCCCAAAGCAGTGTTGGCCAGCGGCCCCAGTAAAGTATTAAACAACATTGATGAAGTGCCGGTGACTATGGATGTGGAGGGGGCCAGCCATAATCTTGACTACACGCTGCCGTTGGCACTGCAACAATCGGGAATTCGGCTTTCTCCAGAGGTTGTGCGGGTGGTGGTGCCCATTAACATTAGCGTACCCTTTAAAGCGGTGCCAGTAAAGATAAACACCAGTGGAACGTTGCCCGAAGGTTACGAACTGGTCAGCACCTCGGTAAAACCACTGGCGGCCACAGTGTATGCACCGGGGGGAGTATTGGCTCAGATTAGTGAGGTAAGTACCAAAGGCATCAACCTGAGCAATGTTAACGGCAACATCAGACGGACGGTGGATTTACAATTGCCCCAAGGGGCAGCTTTGTTGCAACCGGACCAAGTGGAGGTTACCATTGAGGTTAAACAAAAACCTGTACCACCACCAGAGGAACAACCCCCCACAGAAGAAGAACCTGTTGAGGAACCAACAGATTAAAACTAAAGGCTCAGTTTTGGGCCTTTTTCTTTATTTAAAAGGCAAGTGTTAAAATCAGGGATTAACGCTGATCTACCAGAGGACATATAATAAAAATTGACAATACAAAAAGCTACAAGTATAATTACGGTGATTTGTTGTGTCTATAACCAAACAAGAAAGAGGCGGAAATTTATGGCGAAACTTTTTGGTACCGATGGAGTTAGGGGAGTGGCCAATCGCCAGCTGACCCCGGAACTGGCATTTAAACTTGGTCGAGCCGGTGCTTACGCTTTAACTGATCAAGGTGATGTGCCTAAAATAGTAATTGGTCGCGACACCAGAATTTCTGGCGATATGCTGGAGGCAGCCTTAGTGGCTGGCATTTGTTCAGTGGGGGTGGACGTTTATAAGGTGGGAGTAATGCCCACACCGGCCATTGCCTTTTTAACCAAAGAACTGGGGGCCACCGCTGGAGTGGTGATTTCGGCCTCCCATAACCCAGTGGAGGACAATGGTATTAAATTCTTTGGTCCCAGTGGCTACAAACTGTCCGATCACATTGAAGAACAAATTGAAACGATGGTAATGCAAAGGGATGTTAATTACCCTGTTCCCGTAGCTGGAGAATTGGGACGGGTGTATAGAATTAGCGATGCCATGGATAGATATGTTAAACATACCTGCAGCACCATCAATGTCGACTTAACCGGCTTAAAAATAGTTGTGGACTGTGCCAATGGTGCTGCTTACCAAGTGGCTCCCCAGGTTTATGCCCAACTGGGTGCCGAAGTAATACCCATTTACAACACACCGGATGGCGTGAACATCAATGCTGATTGTGGTTCTACCCACCCAGAAATGCTGATGAAAAAAGTGATCGAATACGGAGCCGACTTGGGTTTGGCCCACGATGGTGATGCCGACAGAGTGCTGGCGGTAGACAATAACGGCCAATTGGTGGATGGCGACCACATTATGGTGATTTGTGCCAAACACTTAAAAGAGAAAGGCATGTTACCGCTAGATACCGTGGTGGTAACGGTAATGAGTAACCTTGGCCTGCATACCGCCCTAAAAAACAGTGGCATTAACGTAGTGGAAACTAAAGTGGGTGACCGTTACGTAATGGAAAAACTGTTGGCAACCGGTGCCACCCTGGGCGGCGAACAATCTGGACATATCATCTTTTTAGATCACAATACCACCGGTGACGGTGTGGCCACTGCCTTGCAACTGTTGGCGGTAGTTAAAGAAACCGGTAAACCGCTGTCAGAGTTGGCCCGTCAAATGGAGCAGTATCCACAACTGTTGCAAAACGTGCGGGTTAGCGATAAAAATCAAGTGATGAACAGCAAACAACTGAAGGATGCCATTGCTGAGGCCGAGCAGTATTTAGCGGGCGAAGGCCGTATATTAGTGCGTCCGTCTGGTACCGAACCACTGGTGCGGGTAATGGCTGAGGCTAAGGATCAAGCTAAACTGCAGCAAGTGGTGGAAAAACTGGTATCGGTGGTAGAACAACTTAGTTAAGGGGGTGATTGCTGGAATAGCTTAAATGATTTATCTCAGGACAACTGAATAATGTCAAGCGCCAGAACCCTTACTAGTTAACGGGTTGACGAGGAGGGGGTTTATCGAGTATTCGGCGGGTGCCCCCCGGTTGTTCACGACCGCAACGATGCCACAAAACTGCAGGCAACTGCAGCACAAAAGCATCTGGTGAACAGGGAACCACTATCTAAATATAAGGGCAAGTGAAAAAAGTAACAAATAAAACCGTGGTTATGGCCACGGTTTTAAATTTTTTATAGTGTTAAATAGAGAATAGCGATATTGGAAACAATGACTTGAAAGAGAGGGGACATCAGCATATGTGCGGAATAGTTGGTTACGCAGGCAACAAAGCAGCTACGCCTGTTTTAATAGAAGGTTTAAGCAAACTAGAATACCGTGGTTATGATTCAGCCGGTGTGGTGGTATTTGAAAATGGAGAGTTAAGACTGGAGAAAAAAGTGGGCCGCCTCTCGGTTTTAGAGGAACAGTTAAGGGGCAAAGACTTAACCGCCACCGTGGGCATTGGTCACACCCGTTGGGCCACCCACGGTCGGCCATCGGATGAAAATGCCCACCCCCACACCGACTGCAGCGGTCAGTTTGCCGTGGTGCACAATGGTATTATTGAAAACTACTTGGAACTGAGGGAATGGTTGCAACAACGGGGTCACCGGTTTAAATCCGAAACCGATACCGAAGTGCTGCCCCACTTGATAGAGCATTACTACCGGGGTGATTTACTGACCGCAGTGCGACAAGTGATAAAGCGAATTGAAGGCTCCTATGCCTTGGTGGTGATGGCCAAGGATGAACCCAGGCGCTTGGTGGCTGCCCGGCAGGATAGCCCATTGGTGGTGGGTTTGGGTGAAGGTGAGAATTTTCTAGCCTCAGATATCCCGGCTCTATTAAAACACACCCGCCGCACACTAATCATCAATGATGGGGAAATTGTAGATTTAAATGCCAATGGTGTCAAAGTACTGGATGCCCATGGCCAAACCGTTGACAAAGAAGTGTTTGAAGTCACCTGGGAAGAAAGCCAAGCCGAAAAGGGTGGCTATGAGCACTTTATGATCAAAGAAATCTACGAACAACCAAGGGCGCTGCGGGATACCCTCAGTGGCCGTATTTCAACGGAAAACGATGGCGTAATATTAAATGAAATCGCCTTAGATAAAGAGTTTATCAATACCATTAATCGGGTATATATTACTGCCTGCGGCACTGCCTACCACGCCGGTTTAGTGGGCAAGCAAGTGATGGAATCACTGGTTAGGGTGCCGGTGGAAGTGGATGTGGCTTCGGAGTTTCGTTATCGGAAACCGCTGGTGGATGAAAAATCATTGGTCATTGTGGTTAGCCAATCGGGGGAAACGGCCGACACCCTAGCGGCCCTAAGGGAGGCCAAACGCTTGGGAGCCAAATCTATTGCGGTGACCAACGTTGTGGGTAGCTCCATCGCCCGGGAGGCCGATAATGTTATTTACACCTGGGCTGGCCCAGAAATAGCGGTGGCATCTACCAAAGCCTATACCACCCAGCTCATCTGCATGTACCTGTTGGGTCTGTGGTTGGCCCAAGAAAAGGGCACCATAGCAGCGGATGAACTAAGCACCATGATAAATGAATTGAAGGAACTTTATGTTAAAGCCGAAAAAATCCTGGACAACACCGATGCCATCGAACAGTTTGCCAAGGATTATAAAGACAAGGAAAACGCCTTCTTTATCGGCCGTGGCATCGACCATTTGGTGGCGTTGGAAGGTTCGCTTAAACTAAAGGAAATCTCATACATTCATGCCGAAGCCTATGCTGCCGGAGAACTAAAACACGGCACATTGGCCTTAATTGTGGAAGGCATGCCAGTAATCGCCCTGGCCACCCAAGAAAGCCTATTTGATAAAATGGTTAGCAACATCAAAGAAGTAAAGGCCAGAGATGCCTCGGTAATTGCCTTGGCCATGGAAGGAAATAAAGAAGTGGAAAAAATAGCGGATCACGCCATCTACATCCCCACCACCCACCCGCTGCTGGCCCCAGTACTAACGGTAATTCCATTACAACTGTTTGCCTACTACATGAGCGTTGCCAGAGGCTGCGACGTAGACAAACCGCGGAATTTGGCCAAAAGCGTTACTGTGGAGTAGGGGAATGGTTGTATGAGGATTTGTTGTATCAAGAAAATAAAGTCCTTCCGAACCAAATAAAGTTCTTCAGAAACCACGCCTGCCAAGGCGTGGTTTTTTTTCAATTCTAATTGGGAAAGAGCGAGGAAAAACAGGGAAAGCTCCTGTAATGCTTGATAATACAGGGGTTAAAGCAAGGGTAGAGAAGGGTTAAGGGGTTTTTTGGCTTTTTAAATTCCTTTTATCCTTTTTGTGGAAATTCGGGGGTAAGGATATGTTGTACTTCTTTATGATTAACAAAACTACCGCACCCAAAAATAACAGCGGGATTAGCCCCGAACTTAAAACTGCATTAAACCTAACTCTAATAGAAGTTTGACTGCCTCCACATTACCTTTACGCACTGTAGATAAGAACTTCTCTTCGTTGATTTTTGTGATATGATGTTCTTTGTTTAATTTCTCAATAATACCTTGGTCTTGACCACAGGCAGTAAGTAAAATTAATGAAATTAGTACTAAAATAATTGAGCGACCAGATTTCATTTTTATCACCTCTAAGCAACGATTTAGTGGTATATCCATTTCTTGAATAACTCCCCTAAGTTGGTGGTGAATTTTTATTCTTTAATAAACGAAACTTCCAGAGGCTATAAAAGAGTATCCCGCTACTGGATAATAGACCAGAGTATGCACAAATTTTGTATAGATTCTGTGTGTTTAGCGAAAAAGAGATAGCATATAACCACCAAAATAAGCCTACTAAACCGTAGAAGCTAATCACTGCTATTTTAATGCGTTGCCAAGTATTTGTTACTTTTTGAAATATCAGGTATACAAAGGCCAATAGAAATAAAAAGAAGGAAAAACCAATATAAAATTTAAATTCAAGAATAGTAATATGAACTGGTGATGGGTTTGCAAGCAAGATATATAACCAAAGATGAATAAGGGTTAGAACCGAAAAAACTATGAGAAAACAAATATCAAAGATAACCAAAGAAACCTTCTTATAATTTATGCATACCATATTAAAGGCCCCCCTACATTGATTTATATCTAATTATATGTAGTCAGTAGTTAGAAATTTGAAATTACTGGCAATTGTTTTTACAATGTTCAATCAGATAATTAAAGGATAAGGATTATTAAATTTCTATAGTAAATAAATAGTAATCAATTATGGAATATATTTGGTCATATGATATCCATAAACTGGCATAATGCTTATAGCTTGGGTGGATCAAGACAGTTGTCGAATAATGTGATCTTCTGTAGTTCTAAAATTTATAAGGCAAATTTAGTCAAAACCATGTTAAAATTCATTAAAGCTATTTTTATTATGGAAGAATTGGTGTCATTTTCACCTATAACAATAGGATTTGTGCTATTGGTTATAGGGTTATTAATAATGTTAAAATAACTACCAAGTTTAATACTCTCGCCTGAAATCATACCTTTCATTTAGAACGTCTAATTCATGTCCGTTTATTATAACGGTGTCGTTATCAAGCCAAACTATTTTGGCTGTGCTCTCTTTGTAGTTCCAATAGATATTTTTTGGTTCTTTTTCTTCGGCATTATAATTCAACTCTCCAAGTACAGCATATGAAGTAGCTGCTCCACCATTGCACAAGTAAGCTTTCAAGGTATATGTACCATTTGGAGAATCAGCCTCTGTAATTAATTCCCCTTTGGGAAGTCTGTCCATATCGTAGAAGGCCCAATAATAAACATAAACTAATATACCAACTAACAATAGACCAATTACTGAAATGCAAAGTAGAAGTTTTTACCCCCTTATTTAAATAATGGAACTATTTTGCTTATTTGGATAATATCTTTTTGGCATCATACCACCTTTGCCAAAAGTAACTGTTCTAATACCAGAATTATTAAAAAGTAAATGGAGACAATGGCTGCAGACTTGTATCCATACTTATTGTCCATTCCGAACTGCCCTTTGCGATAATTTGGACACTGGTAAAAGAAATTATTGAATAAATTGTGCCAGTTGCTATTGAAATCAGTGGCACTGGCCATAGCTCGTTGTTCATAATTTATCCTTTCAATGTGTTGGTTAGTTAGCTATTACGCTACTGAGGAACTTATCAACTTTATCTTTATCTTGGGCACTAATCTTCAAAGTCCTTCGGCTTTCTTTTTCTCTTAAGATATAAGTTAGTAGTTTGCTGTTTTCACTGGCTAATTCTAACTGGTAGTAGCCAACATAACTCCCGATAGTAGCTTTATCTTGGTAATATTCACCCCAATTATATGAAGTGAATTCTTTCCATCTGATGACACTTCCTCCTGTAAGTAGGCCAATTTTAGAAATGGCGTCTAGCTGCAAGCCACTATGTAAATATGCAACGCCAATTACAAAAATTGCACATATATTTAGTAATCTTTGCAAGCGGTTTTGCATGGTAAGAACGGTATCGTATAGCATGGCATGATTATTGTTACGGGCGTAACTTTCCAGGTTAATCAACAAATCTGAGTTAAACATTTGAAACACATTGTGGATGTATTTTTCTTGTAAAAGGTAAGCATAGGAATCATTGATTCTGTTTACTTCTAATATAAAACCTACAATTGATATAGCTATAATAATAATGCCAAATATAACATCTTGGTTTAGTTTATTTTTAACTAAATGAGCAATTATATATTGCTAATTAGTTTTCTATAGTATACATTCTTCGCTATATTTTTCATTAAAAATATTAGAATAATTCCTGCTAAAATAGGTAGGGCTAATTGTTCATTATATCTATATAGTTGATAAAGCATAAATATTAATATACCGAAGAAGGCGGTGATGACAAGAATAGTGGTGAAAGCTGTTTTTAGTGGAATGTCCTCCCGATATCATCTCAGAATTAATATAATTGGCTTCCATATAAAACGCTGAATTCCTCTATAGTATGGAAAAAACCACTCTATAGTTTTCGCTAAGGAGTGGTTTTTTGGTATGCTAATGTTTATTCTGCTTTTTTTGCTGGGATGAAGGCGCTGAACACAGATTGCCTTTCCTGTTCAGCCCAATTGTGGCCCTGAGTTAATTTTGAAAGTATTTCTTTTTAAAGCCCAGTGCTACGTTTACCAGACCAATCATTACTGGGACCTCAATCAGTGGGCCGATAACGGCAGCAAAGGCAGCACCGGATTCAATGCCAAAGATGGCCACCGCCACTGCAATGGCCAGTTCAAAGTTGTTGCTGGCAGCGGTGAAGGCCAGTGTGGTGCTTTGGCCGTAGTTGATACAGGTCTTTTTGCTCATAAAGAAAGATAAAAAGAACATAATGGTAAAGTAAATTAACAACGGAATGGCGATGCGTACCACATCCATCGGCAACTCGATGATGTATTTACCCTTCAGTGAGAACATAATGACAATGGTAAATAACAACGCCATTAGCGCCAGTGGGCTAATGCGAGGAATAAACTCTTTCTCGTACCATTCCTTACCTTTGCGAGGTAACAATATAAACCGGGTCAATATGCCGGCGGCAAAGGGGATGCCCAGGTAAATTAGCACACTCTTGGCAACGTCATCCACCGAAATATTAATTTCAATGGCTTCCATACCCAGCCAGCCCGGCACTAAAGTGATAAATAAGTAAGCATAAATGGAGTAGAACACCATCTGAAAAATAGAGTTAACTGCTACCAAAGCGGCAGCGTATTCGTTATCGCCATCTGCTAGATCGTTCCAAATGATCACCATGGCGATGCAGCGGGCTAAACCAATTAAAATAAGTCCGATCATGTACTCAGGGTAATCCCGCAGAAAAACAATGGCCAGCACAAACATTAACGAGGGGCCGATAATCCAGTTTTGAATCAACGATAGGCCCATCACCTTGATGTTTTTAAAGGCTTTGCCTATTTCTTCGTATTTCACCTTGGCCAATGGTGGATACATCATTACAATCAGACCGATGGCAATGGGGATAGAAGTGGTGCCCACCGACATGTGGTCCAACAAATCAGCGATGTCCGGAAATACATAGCCCAGACCGACACCAATGGCCATGGCCAGGAAAATCCATAGCGTTAAAAACCTGTCCAGAGTAGAAAGACTTTTTTCTGCCATATTTTAGCCTCCCTCATTCATCCTTTAACTTGCAATAATTGAGCGTTCCTGCATATATTAAGCCTATATAAATATTTAAATATAATTATTAAGTATATTATTATTTTGTTATATGGTCAAATAAAAAATGTTATATATTGCAGGTGGAATTTAAAATATTAGTGAAAATATAAAGAAGAGAATATATAATATTAATTGGATATACAAAACTTTGCAGAGGGGTCAAGACCAATGGATATTATAGTAAGAGATAGTTACCATGAAATGAGCAAATATACCGCTGATATTATTGCCCGCTTAGTAAAATCAAAGCCGGATTGCGTACTGGGACTTGCAACCGGAAGCACACCCATAGGTACCTACAAAGAACTGGTCAGAATGCACAAGGAAGAAGGACTGGACTTTTCCCAAGTTAAAACCTTTAACCTGGATGAGTATTACGGAATAGGAATTGATCTGGATAAGCCCTACCATTTGGACCAGAGTTACGCAAGATTTATGCACGAAGAGCTTTTTAAACACATCAACATTAAAAAAGAAAATATATATCTTCCCGATGGAATGACAAAGGAACCAGAGAAGTTTTGCAAATGGTATGAAGAAGAAATTAAAAAAGCCGGTGGCATCGATTTACAACTTCTTGGTATCGGCGGCGACGGACATTGGGCCTTTAACGAGCCCGGATCATCCCTGGCATCTAGAACCAGAATCCAGGCCTTAACACAGCAAACCCTTAATGATAATTATGAGAGTTTCTATAAAAAGGCTGGAATAGACAGAGCCGATATGCCACATTTTGCCATAACCATGGGCATTGGAACAATTTTAGAAGCTAAAAATATCATCATGATTGCAAATGGAGTAAAAAAGGCTGATGTAGTAGCAAAATGTATTGAAGGACCCATCACTGCCCAAATCACTGCTTCGGCAATACAATTGCACAGTGGGGGAATTACTGTGGTGCTGGATAAGGATGCTGCTTCAAAACTACAGGGTCTTGAACACTATAGGCATGTAGAGAAGTTGAAGCAAGATTATGGTTTTTGTTAGTTAATATAATTGGGGCTGTTGCAAAACGTTTTGCAACAGCCTCTTTTTATTTTGTAACACATGATGTGATGGGTATATCTATAACCCTAAAAAAATTCTTCCTTTTCCTCTTTGGTGTAGAACAGTTTCATGTTTTCCTCCGCGGTTAGTTTGCCTTGGTGGTTTAATAAATACGTTGTGGCATTATTTCTATTAATAAGGGCTTTTTCCTCTAAAGCTCTTATTTTTTCAGGTATACCTTCATCATTTAGCATTTTTTTAACTTGATTAAAAATATTGAAATTTCCAAAGAGAAATTTACCTTCATAAAGGATTTTTGAAGCAACCATGGACTCAAAACTATTGAATTGCAATTGCTCCTTTACCTTGGAAATATCTTTAATAATATAATCTATCTCTTCGTTATAACTGGGGTTCTTTAAAAGGAAGTTTTTGTGATCGTATATAGATAGATCAAGGGCATTGATAATATCATCAGATAAATCTTGGGTAATCACAACAATATCAAGGTCAGAACCCTTAACTAACTCGCCAGTGGATGCTTCGGGCCTGGGTTCTAAATGCGACATTTCATATGCCACATCCCCTGCAATAATAAAACACACACCGGTTTTTATAGCTTCTGAGGCCTGTTGGGATTCAACAATTTTTGTTATTACCCTTTGCGCCAGTTCAAATTTCTTCTTGCTGATTGCAATTATCTCTTGGTGCAGCAACTTGGCTTTTATTATTATGTCATGTACATTATTTTCGGTACCAATTATGGTGTATCCATAAAACTCTCTGATAATAGAGGGAGAAAGTCTGGCATATCCATCCACCTGTCTATCAAGACGTAGGTATCTATCCCCAATTGTTTTGGTAACCACCCTGTCACTGCTATTACAAAACTTCCAAGTTGAAAATTCATCCATATTTATTTTTTCCAGCAATTCTTTTCCGGTCAAAGGTCCTTGGCTATCTAAGAGTGTAATTATTTTGTCCATAGCCTTTCCTTTCTGCTCAACCCTTAATTAATTATATCATTAATTAATTATCGATAAACAGGCTACGACATTTTCCGCTTGTATAATAACTCTAACAGGTCAATTAAAATAACCGCAATGGTTACCCCAACTGCATTGCGTAAGAGAGAATCACCCTCAAACCAATTCCATAATTCTTGAGATAAAAACAGTTAGTTCTTTATTTCATCACTCAGCAACTTATCTACTTTATCCATATCTGTGGCACTGATCTTAAACCTTTTATGGCTTTCCTTTTCCCCTAAGACATAAGACAGTAGTTTTCCGTTTCGATGAGTTAATTCTAAGTCATAGTACCCCGTAGATTTATTGATGGTTTGATCTTCATAATATTCACTCCAACCATATGAAGTGATATTTTCCCATTTTAAGATTGTTCCTGCAGTAAGTATGCCAATTTTGGAAATTGCTTCGGATTGCAACGCACTATACAACAGGGCCATACCCATTACAAAAAATGCACACATACTTAATAAACTTGCTAAACCATCCTGAACTTCAAGGATGGTATAATATAACATAACATCGTTGCTTTTATAGGCATAAGCTTCCATGTCCCTCATAAATTCTAAGTTGAAGAGTTGCCATAAACTATGGATATGCATTTCCTTTAAAAGGTAGTTATAGTAATCACTGGTTTTGTTTGCAATTAATAATATGAGCGTTATAGAAACAACTATTATAATTATGCTGGTTATTAATTCTTTGTTTAGTTTCTTTCTAACTGCTTGCGCGATGATACAGTTGTGAATCAATTTTTTACTATATATGTTCTTAGTGGTGCTTAATAAAATAAATGCCAGAACAATTATTGCTACAATAGGCAGAAACAGATGCTCACCATAGTATTTTGATAGTTGATAAGCAAACATCATTATTAAACCGTAGATAGATATTAAAATGAGAAAGCCAATAACAGATTGCTTAGTGATAGGTTTAGGATAAATGTCTATTTTATTTTTTGCCGTTGCTTTGGTCACTTTATACTCTATCTGCTCAGCTGTATCATTATTGCTGCACTCTTTGCATAATACATGATAAGCATTGCCATAGTTTCTGTTTACCGCTTTTTTACATATTTCACACTTCAATCGCCTTACCCCCCGACACGAAGCTATTCTATTATAAATAAATATAATTGGTTTCCATATAAAATGCTAAATTCCTCTAGGTTGTGGGTAAAATAAAGGTTAATTAATGACTGAATTTTTAAAAAAGGGTTTACATATTTTGATTTTAGTATTATTATTTAACTACCCCCCACCCCCCGGGGGGGAGGAGGTATAAAATGAACAATGAACAATACAAAGCTGTGCAGGCGCTAAAAACCGCAAAGGGTCAAATTGAAGGTACCATTAAGATGATAGAAGAAGGCCGATATTGTGTAGATGTGTCCAACCAGATTTTGGCGGCACAATCGCTTTTAAAAAAGGCTAATTTGCTAATTTTAAGACAGCATATGGATCACTGTGTGGTAGAAGCGGTTAAGCATGACAAAGGCAGCGAAAAGATAGATGAAATTATAGATCTTTTATCAAAGGTAATGGGCAAATAGAATGGAGAGATAATATATGGCAACTAAATCTCTAAAAATAGAAGGCATGACCTGTGCTGCTTGCGCCAAGGCGGTGGAAAGGGTCACTAAAAAGCTGCCGGGTGTAACAGAATCAAGCGTTAACTTGGCCACAGAGAGATTAAGCATAAATTTTGATGAAACTCAGGTTGCGGTGGCAGATATTCAGGCGGCCATAGAAAAGGCCGGGTATAGGGCAATTATTGAAACCACCAGCAAAACCCTGAAAATTGAGGGCATGACCTGTGCCGCCTGTGCCAAAGCGGTGGAAAGGGTTACCAGAAAGCTTGATGGCGTTACCGAAGCCAATGTTAATCTGGCCACTGAAAAATTATTGATCAGCTACGAGCCTGCAAAGGTGAGGCCCATCGACATCAAAAAGGCAGTGGAAAAGGCAGGCTATCAGGCGATAGAAGAAGAGACCACAGTGGACACAGATCAAGAGAACAAAGAAAATGAAATGAAATTATTATGGAAGAAGTTTATTATAGCTGCCATATTTACTATTCCGCTTCTCTATATATCCATGGGTCATATGTTGGGGTTGCCTTTACCAATGTTTATTGATCCGATGATGAACCCCAAGGCCTTTGCGCTATCACAATTACTTTTAACGGTACCGGTTGTAATGGCCGGCAATAGATACTATACCGTTGGCTTTAAAACACTGTTTAAAGGAAGTCCTAATATGGACTCATTGATTGCCATTGGCACATCGGCGGCGGTCCTCTATGGTCTGTTTGGTACCGTAAAGATTATTGGCGGAGATGCAAGTTATGCCGAGGACTTATATTTTGAATCTGCCGCAGTGATTATTACTTTAATCACGCTGGGTAAATATTTTGAATCTGTTTCTAAGGGCAAGACCTCAGAGGCTATCAAAAAGCTGATGGGACTGGCTCCTAAAAAAGCCACAGTGATTAGAGATGGCCAAGAGATGGAAATCACCATCGAAGAGGTAGAAGTGGGCGATGTGATAGTGGTTAAACCCGGAGAAAAGATGCCAGTGGATGGTGAGGTGATAGCGGGTACCACTGCCGTAGACGAATCCATGTTAACTGGCGAAAGCATACCGGTGGAAAAAAATGTGGGTGACAGCATTATCGGGGCCAGCATCAATAAAAACGGTACGATAAAATATAAAGCCACCAAAGTTGGTAAAGACACCGCTCTGGCTCAAATTATAAAACTAGTGGAAGACGCTCAAGGTTCTAAAGCACCCATTGCTAAACTTGCCGATGTAATTTCTGGTTACTTTGTACCAATAGTGATCACTTTAGCCACTATTTCTGGTTTAGCATGGTACTTCTTTGGTGGAGAATCGGCAGTATTTTCACTGACAATATTTATATCGGTGTTGGTAATTGCTTGTCCCTGTGCCTTAGGGCTGGCCACGCCAACTGCCATCATGGTTGGTACCGGCAAAGGTGCCGAATATGGTGTTTTAATTAAAAGTGGGGGGGCATTAGAAACGGCCCATCGGGTACAAACGATAGTATTTGATAAAACCGGTACCATCACAGAGGGTAAGCCCAAGGTGACCGATGTGGTGGTTGCAAATGGTATCACCGAGGACAACTTGTTACAGTTAGCTGCCTCAGCAGAAAAGGGCTCCGAGCATCCACTGGGTGAGGCCATCGTTAAAGGTGCCACAGAAAAGGGCTTAGAATTTAAGGAACTGGAATTCTTTAAAGCGATACCCGGTCATGGCATTGAAGTAACAATAGCCGGTCAAAACATTTTACTTGGAAACCAAAAACTGATGGTGGAAAACAATATTTCTTTAGAAAACCTAGAAAAAACTTCGGACCAGCTGGCAGAGGCCGGTAAAACCCCCATGTATATTGCTATAGATAACAAAATAGCCGGTATCATTGCGGTTGCCGATACTGTCAAAGAAAACAGTAAAAAGGCTATAAAAATACTGCATGATATGGGTATTGAAGTGGCCATGATCACCGGTGATAACAAGAGAACTGCTGGAGCAATAGCTAAGCAGGTGGGTATAGACAGAATTTTAGCAGAGGTTTTACCCCAGGATAAAGCTAACGAAGTTAAAAAGCTCCAAGCCGAAGGGAAAAAGGTGGCCATGGTTGGTGACGGCATCAACGATGCTCCGGCACTGGCCCAGGCAGATATTGGCATAGCAATTGGTTCTGGAACAGACGTTGCGATGGAATCGGCAGATATAGTGCTAATGCGCAGCGACTTAATGGATGTGCCCACAGCTATCCAGCTAAGTAAAAGCACCATTAAAAATATTAAAGAAAATCTCTTCTGGGCATTTGGATATAATACAGTGGGAATACCTATTGCTATGGGAGTTTTGCACATCTTTGGCGGCCCTCTTTTAAACCCGATGATAGCAGGAGCTGCAATGAGCCTTAGTTCGGTATCGGTGGTGACCAACGCTTTAAGACTAAAGAGGTTTAAACCAACTGAGTTATAAATAATTTAAGGGAGGAATCGCTAATGACCAAGAAGATCTTAATTGAAGGCATGAGTTGTGGACACTGCGTAAAGCATGTTGAGGAAGCCCTAAAGGAGTTAGAGGGAGTAAAATCCGTCAAGGTGGACCTGGCTGGCAAGAATGCAGTGGTTGAGCTGGCCCATGAAGTGGCCGATGATAAGCTTAAAGCAACCATCGATGAGGTTGGCTATGACGTGGTGGGAATAGAAGTATTATAAGATTGCTCTAACAACTGATGCTCCCCTAGGGTAGACCTGGCTAAAAGCCAAAAGGGGAGCATTGGTGTTATCTTAATATATGAATATTTGTTCATATAACTGTTGACATCCAATTTAACGGCGATATAATAGAAGTATAATATATGAATAACCGTTCATTCGTTTACCGAACACATGATAAGGTAGGTGAGAAAATGTCAAAAAAACCCAACCCCATTGAAAGATGCCACTGCGATGTCATACATGAGGAAGTTGTAAATCAAGTGCGGGCTAAAATGCCTGAAGAGGAAACCCTCTATGACTTGGCCGAACTATTTAAAGTATTTGGAGATTCAACACGCATTAAGATACTGTGGGCTTTGGATGAAGCAGAAATGTGTGTTTGTGATATCGCCGCGTTATTAAACATGACACAGTCGGCAATTTCCCATCAGCTTAGGGTATTAAAGCAAGCCAAGTTGGTAAAAAACAGAAAAGAAGGTAAAGTGGTATACTACTCTTTGGACGATGAACACGTAAAACAAATATTTAACCAGGGTTTAGTTCATATAAACGAGGATCGGTAGCATGTTGATTGATTAACCAATAACTAATGGGTGCGTAACAGGCCCTATGACAACCTTAAGCAGGTATTTTTTTGAATCTAAATATGAACATGTAATCAATTGTTCAAGCTATTTAAAATAAGGAGATGAGTATTTTTATGAAAAAGAAATTTATTCTGGAAGGTTTGGAATGTGCGAATTGTGCAGCAAAAATGGAGAAGGCTATTAATGAACTGGATGGTGTTAAGGAGGCCAGCGTCAATTTTATGACTCAAAAACTGATTATTGAGGCTGAAGACCAAAAGATGCCTACAGTTATACAAGCGGCCGAAAAAATTGTTAAAGATTTTGAGCCGGACACAACTATGAAAAAAGCATAGGGAAGTGCGGACATGAAAAAACGTCTTTGGCGAATAATCGTTGCGGCAGTATTGTTTATTGTAGCAATGATTATTAATCCGAATATTGAATGGCTTAAAGTGGCATTATACTTAACCAGCTACACCATTGTAGGTGGGGATATAGTTAAAAAGGCTTTTAGAAACATTATTAAAGGTAAGCCCTTTGACGAAAACTTTTTAATGACTGTGGCCACCATTGGTGCCATGCTAATTGCTGAGTACCCCGAGGGCGTTGCTGTGATGTTATTTTATCAAGTGGGCGAACTGTTTCAAAGCTATGCGGTGGGCAAGTCAAGAAAATCAATTGCCAGCCTGATGGATATACGACCGGATTACGCCCATGTAAAAAGAGGCGATGAACTGATTAAAGTTGACCCTGACGAAGTGCGGGTTGGAGATATTATTGTCATTAAAGCCGGAGAAAAGGTCCCGCTGGACGGTAAAGTGATCGCGGGCAGTTCAATGGTTGACACATCGGCCCTTACCGGCGAATCCGTTCCCCGTGAAATGGAAGTGGGCAGTGAAATTTTAAGTGGCTGCATCAACATTAATGGCGTGATCACAGCAGAGGTCACCAAGGAATATGAAGAATCCACCGTCAATAAAATTCTTGATTTAGTTGAAAATGCCAGCAGTAAGAAATCCCACTCCGAAAAATTTATCACCAAGTTTGCCAGGTATTATACTCCGGTGGTGGTAATTATAGCAGTTTTCCTTGCCATTATTCCGCCACTTATCATTGCAGGTGCAACCTTTAATACTTGGATATATAGAGCATTGATATTCCTGGTGGTTTCTTGTCCCTGTGCCCTAGTGATATCCATTCCTTTAAGTTTCTTTGGTGGCATAGGTGGGGCATCGAAAAAGGGAGTTTTAGTTAAAGGAAGTAACTATTTAGAAGCATTGGCCCAAACCGAGATTATTGTCTTTGATAAAACGGGAACTCTGACCAAGGGTGTATTTAATGTTCAGCAAATTAATCCCGAGGGAGTGCCTCGAGAGGAACTATTGGAGTTAACCGCCTATGCAGAAAGCTACTCCAACCACCCCATTTCCACTTCTTTAAAACAGGCCTATGGCCAGGAAATTGACAATGGACGGATTTCAGATGTAGAAGAGGTTCCGGGTCACGGTGTTATTGCAACAATTGATGGCAAAAGGGTGATGGCAGGAAATATTAAGCTGATGCAAAAGATGAATATCCCTTACTATCAAGGGGAGCTCATCGGCACCGTTGTGCATGTGGCCATTGATAATGTATATGCTGGTTACATCGTTATTGCCGATGAAATAAAGGCAGATTCGGCCCAGGCAATTAAAGAGCTCAAGCAAGCTAGCATTGAGCAAACTGTTATGTTAACAGGTGATACTAAAAACGTTGCCTCAAAAGTTGCTGAGGAACTTGGTCTGGATAAAGTATATGCTGAACTGTTGCCAGCAGATAAAGTGGAAAAGGTAGAGCAATTATTCACACAGAAAACTGCAAAGGGTAAACTGGCCTTTGTGGGTGATGGTATTAATGATGCCCCTGTTTTAGCCCGGGCAGACATTGGCATTGCAATGGGGGGTTTAGGTTCCGACGCGGCCATTGAAGCGGCAGATATTGTAATTATGACCGATGAACCTTCTAAAATCGCCACTGCCATCAGGGTTTCTAAAAAGACACTGGCAATTGCCCGTCAAAATACAGTATTTGCCATTGGTATCAAGATAGCCGTTCTAATTTTGAGTGCCTTTGGACTAGCTACTATGTGGGTGGCAATATTTGCCGATGTGGGTGTAACCGTCCTCGCAGTATTAAATTCCTTCAGAGCACTTAATGTTAAAAACCTATAGTAGTCAATTTACATGAAAACCTGTTCAGCACATGGTAGACTTCCAGTCAGTGTTTGAGGTATAATTAGGAAATAAATGGATAAGGTGGTGGGGAAGTGCCGGTAGCACCGAACAAGGAGGAAAGGTACACTTACAAAGACTATAAAAATTGGCCTGCTGACAATCATTGGGAGCTCATTGAGGGTGTTCCTTATGCAATGTCTCCTGCACCGTCGACGGAACATCAATTGATTAGTGGAAACCTGTTTTTTATCCTTAAAAATTACTTAAAGACTGGCAATAAAAAATGTATGCCTTTCTTTTCTCCATATGATGTTTTGCTTCCAGAAAAAGGGGAAAATCAGGATAGTACATCAACGGTTGTTCAACCTGATTTACTTGTGGTATGCGATAAATCTAAAATTACTGATAAGTACTGCGTAGGGGCCCCAGACTTAATCGTTGAAATAGTTTCTCCATCTTGCCCCTCGATGGACTACGTAAAAAAGCTACATTTATACGAAAAAAATGGCGTGCGGGAATACTGGATCGTTAATCCAGAAAAGAAGCAAGTGATGGTTTTTAGGCTTATGGATAACGGGGATTATGATTCGCCTGAAATATACGGCGAGGCTGATGTAGCTAAAGTAGGGATTTTCGTTGATTTAGAAGTTAACATAAATGATATTTTTATATTATAGCAGAACAAAACTGCCATCAGTCTAATTTGAACAATGGCAGTTTTATTTTATTTAATGGTGGCCACCCATTGTTTCTTGTTTGTGTTTCATATGGTTCGGATGTACCAAAGGGCTGTTGTTGGTATTATTGGTGTCATGTTTTGGCTGTTGCATACCAGAACCAGTTTCATTCATATGGCTACCCATACCCATACCCATGCCGAAGATTTCTTCTGGCGTTGTGCCGGTAGCGTTAAGCACATCTCTAATATGATGGTTTTTTATTTGGTCTGTGGTTAAATGATGTCCTTTAGCGTTACTTTTTTCAATAACATAATATTGGCTAGCGGTAACCCCTAATGCTTGGGCTTTATTAACAAAGCTCATGTCATGATTGCCCATTACTATTAAACAATGGTGGTTTTTACCTAAACCTTGATAAACGGACTGTTTGAGTTTTTCATCATCCAAATGATGAGAGTGATTTAACATCATTAGGTTTTGCTGTTGCTCATCTATTAAACCGGATTTTTTTGCTTCGGTAGCAATAATAGTGACCGCTTGGTATACATCTTTTCCTTGGATGTTTATTTCATCCCACTTCTCTGCGGAATCATGGTATTTAACATCGGTAACTTCGTTTTTGTCATCGACCCACATTTCAATACCACCGGAGTTCAGTCCCACACTCAAATAGGCTTCGGCTTCTTGGTTAAATTGAGGGTAAAAGATACCCATAAAGGCCACTAAAAATATGGCGGCAGCTGCGGTAGCCACCTGCCAGCCGGCAAAGGATCGGCGGCCCTCAGGTCTAAACTCACCGATGTCTACAATTTGACCAACTTGATGATGTTTTTGCTTAGGTGCGTTAATAAATTCACCATCATTGGTATAGCCAACTGTTTCTTTCCCATCTATTGACATAATGATGACTTTTTTATTTTCCATGGCTCACACTCCTAATTATCTGAAGGGAAATTGGTAAAATGCTTTAAAGGTGACAGAGTAGGTTCGGTTAAAATAATGAATAGCGAAATAATATATTTCCTACCCCGTTCGATCACTTTGCGGCTTAATCCCGTTTGCTGGCATAATTTTTTTATTGGCAACTGACCGTATTGTTGTAAATATTTAACCATCTCCTGGTCAGCCACCAGTGCTTGTGCTGCCTTCATTAAGGATGCTCTGGTATCACGGTGTTTAGGGGCAGCCTGAGGTAGTTGATTAATATCTATGTTGTATGTTGCTAACTGGTTTTTAAATCTTTCAATTAACAACACTAAATTTTCTTGGGTTGTATTGTCAGCATACTCAGCCATTGATTGGCAATTAATACCTGCGTCAAGTTCATCAATATCATTGGTTGGAGAGGCCAACACCTCGTTTTGATACTTTTTTTGACCTCTAAAGTAATCAATTAATCGACGTTTTATCACTGTATGGGCAAAACTGGTAAACTTGACACTGCTTTCAGTATCATAGGCATCAATGGCTTCATTAAAGGCAATTAAAGCAATACTCAGTTCCTCATCATTTTCCCAGGTTAGAAATCTGCCACAAATAACGGAACTTACCTTGGCTATAAAGTTGTAATGTTTTTTTAACAACTTATCCCGTGCTAAACCGTCGCCATTTTTGGCTCTAATTATTAAATTTTTAACTGCAAATGTCAACAACGTTATCAACTCCACCAATTAATTCGAGAATCAGTTGCTAATTTAGGTAAGTAGCAGCACTGGGAATGAATTCATAAAATTAATTTTGATTATAATACGCAACCCCTGAATGGACTATACGGATCCATTCAGGGGTTATGTATACTGCTTATCTGTACATACTATTCAGGCAATTACCCATTGGCACAGGCATATTTTTATGAACTTCTTGCATTGAATCATGCATCTGATTCATTTGGTTAATAAAATCTTTGTTATTTTCATCAGCGGCTTGCTCGCTTTGGGTGGCCGCATTATGATTGGTAATATCAATACCCATATTTTTGTTCATAGCATCAATACTTTGTTGTGACATATGTGTTTGGTATTGTGCCGGTTGTTGATTTTCAGGATTTATTGCCGAGCTGATGGTATCAGCATTGGCTATTCCCACCAAGGAAGCTCCCAGCGCTATTGTTGCAAAGGTTAACAAAAGACGTTTTTTCAAATCCAATCCCTCCAATAATTTTGTTAGAACGGGATGCGATGCAGATAACTTTTTCTTTACCCCCTGGCCCGTTCACTCAATCTTTCGTAAGCAAGTAGATATTTTTAGGGGTGGGGGCAAAAAAGTTTTTCAAGGGAAGATCAGCAAAATTGATTTGTTAATGATTATATTAGTATGTTATTATATAGTCAAACTGAAATTAAGTTAAAAATTATGATGTATTAACCAGTGTGAGAAAAGTGGGCTTAAAGGAGAAGTGACTGCATTGAAAATTGCCATTTTTGCAGATGTACACAGTAATTTCTTAGGATTGCAGGCAGTATTGGTGGACATTCGCCTGAGGGGCATTGGCAATATTTACTGTTTGGGGGACGTGGTGGGCTATGGTCCGCGGCCTAATAAATCCATTGATTTGTTGCGGCGGGAGCGTATTTTCACAATTATGGGTAATTATGATGATGCCATTGGCAATATGCGGCTGATCTGCGGTTGTGACTATAGAGATGAACAGGCCATGAAACTGGGAGAGAGGTCTATCCTTTGGACTAAGGAACACACCTTAGAAGAAAACAAAGCTTGGCTACGGCAGTTGCCCGAGCGCATAGAATTTACTGCCGGTGGTTTGAAATTTTTATTGGTACACGGCAGCCCTCGGCAGCTTAACGAATACCTATTTGAGGACACCGATGAAGAAGTTTTAAACCAATTGCTGGCTGAAAACAACTGTGATGTGTTGGTCTGTGGCCACACCCACTTGCCCTATTATAAGCAAGTGGCCAGGGGACACGTGATTAATGTGGGCAGTGCCGGTAAACCTAAGCACGGCAATCCCCAGGTGGGCTATGCCCTGTTAGATGTGGACAAAGGGAATTTAAAGGTGAAGTTTATTCAATTATCCTATGACTATGAGCAAACAGCTAGAGAAATTGAAGAGGTGGGTTTGCCAAGGGAGTTTGCCCAAATTATCCGCACCGGCAAGGCATAATTTAAATAATAATTGCTAGTGTCAACGCACAATGTTATTATATTAGTAAATATTTATATAAACATATTAATGTTATAGAAAAAATCGAAAGGGGCCGCATAAATGGAAATCAAAGTGTTAGGACCTGGTTGTAAAAAATGTAAAGATTTAGATCAGCGAGTAAGGGAAGTGTTGGCAGAAAACAATCTGGATGCTAACGTAGAGAAGATAGAGGACATTGGCGAAATTGTGCAATATGGTGTCATGATCACGCCGGGCCTGGTGATTGATGGCCAAGTAAAAATGTCCGGCCGGGTGCCCAGTAAAGAAGAAATTAAAAAATTCATTGAAGAAGTAAAGTAGATGTTTGACGTTAGCTTTAAAAAGTCGCTTTCTTGGAGGAAGTGACTTTTTTATTATGTATTATTTTGCTATTCCTTTTACACTTTGGTTGTTTGCTTGGAATATCGGTGCTAATATATAATAAATTTTTATATAAACAAATATTGGTTAAAGGGGGAGCTAAATGGGTAAACGCAGTAAAATGGCGGTGTTGGGGGTAATTTTACTGGCCTTTGTGGCGTTGGCTACCAAACCGCTGTGGCTCGGTGAAGACCAGGAAAATGTCAGAGTGTCATCGGTGGAAAGCGGCCAAACAGAATCCAGTCAGGTGTCTACCAGCCAACAGTTTTCTACCAATGCTGTTAATACCACATCGTCTAAGCTAGCTCAGTTGTTAGACGATAGCTTTGCTAAGGGCAAGCCAGTGGCCGTGGTGTATACATATAATGACGATTGCTGACCCACCACCATGGATTTCTTTTCCAACCACCGGTCGGTGGTACAACAAATTGAAAGGCAAAACAGCGACAAAGTGACCTTTGTCTGGCTTGATATTGCCGTTTATCAAGAACAAGATTATGAACAGCTAATGAGAGTAGCTGAAGAAATGAAGGTGCAGACCGCCCCAGCGTTAGTGCTTATGGACAGCCAGCGCCAGGTGGTACAGACTTGGCAGGGCAATGTGAATCCCGAAGAAGTTAACCAGGCGATCGAACAGGTGGTGAAATAACATGTCATTTTCATTGCTGGCGGCTCTGACTGCTGGGCTGTTTGGTGGCTTTAGTCCCTGCACGTTGCCCACTGCGGTAATGGTGATGGCCTATGTTGGCGGCTATGATGACCGCTCCCGTATGAAGGGTTTTATTCTATCGCTGGCCTTTGTATTTGGACTGTCGCTCACCTTGGCCGTAGCGGGGGCGCTGGTAGCGGCCGTAGGGGGGCAATTTACCGACAGTAAAGTGGTTTGGTATGTGGCGGCCTTAGTGGCAGTACTGATGGGGGCTAACCTATTGGGTTTATTTAAATTGCCCAGCGTTGGGATTAAGTTAAATAGGGTGAAGCCAGGCAGTGGAGTGGTGGGAGCTTTTCTGTTGGGCATTCCCTTTGCTTTTATAGCTTCTCCTTGTTCAGCTCCCATCACCGCTACAGTGCTGGCCTATGCTGCCGTCAAAGGCAGTGTCTGGTATGGTTTTTTACTATTATTTTGCTATGCCATCGGCCGCAGCATTCCGTTATTGGCTGCCGGAACCTTTACCTCGGTGCTAAAAAATATTTCTAAGTTCGATCGGTTTAGTCAGCTGGTGCAAAGAATTAGTGGCGTAGCTTTAATCGCTTTGGGTTTTTATTTACTATACAGTGTAGTTAGCTAGTAAACTGGTTAGTAACGCCGTTGCTGTTTGGTCTAGCCCCAAAAGGTACCGAAGATTTTGCCTGCTATGGTGGACATAACAATAACCAGAGAAACAAACACTGCTGTTTTTTTAGGGCCCATGATTTTATGAATGACAATCATGCTGGGTAAACTGAGGGCCGGGCCAGCCAACAGCAGTGCCAGGGCCGGGCCTTTACCCATGCCACTGCCCAACAGACCCTGCAAAATGGGGATTTCCGTTAATGTGGCAAAGTACATAAAGGTGCCTAAAACCGAAGCCAACAGGTTGGCACCCAGGGAGTTGCCCCCCACCAGTTGGGCTACATAGTGTTCGGGGATAATGCCGGCATCAAGGCCCGGGCGTCCCATAAGAAAGCCCGCCACCAACACCCCACCCAGTAGCAGCGGGAAGATCTTTTTGGTAAAGTCCCAGGTGGAATCCAGCCATTGGTTAATTTCGCTGCCATTAAACCAGAACTTTAACAATACCGCCAACACCGCCAAGAAGAAGATGGCTAAATACCAGTGAATTTCATAAATGGCGTTGAAAAAGCCCACTGGCTCCGGCGGTTTGCCCCAGGCGGCAAAGATTAAAATAAATACCATCGACGCGAAATAAACGGCATATTGCCAAAGGGAACGATTATCCTCCGGTGCCGGTGGCATGGCCAGGGCAGCAGCTTCCTTTTCTTTTTCTTCCTTGAGGAAGATTAGGTTCATTAAAAGGCCGATGACAATGGCAAAGACAATTGCTGCCACCGCCCGGGCGATACCGATATCCATCCCCAACACCCGGGCACTTAAAATGATGGCCAAAATGTTAATGGCCGGGCCGGAGTAGAGAAAGGCAGTGGCTGGGCCAATACCAGCACCCCGGGTGTAAATGCCGGCAAATAGCGGTAATACTGTACAAGAACAAACCGCCAACACCGTGCCGGAAACCGAGGCAACACCATAGGACAATATTTTATTGGCTTGGGCACCAAAGTATTTGAGTACCGAAGCCTGGGAGACAAAGACCGAGATGCCACCGGCAATAAAAAAGGCCGGTACCAGACAGGTGAGCACATGCTTTTGGGCGTAATCCTGCAACATATAAAAGGCTTCTAAAATGGCTCCACTAACCCGTGGGTTATCCAGCGGGATATAAAAGGCGGCAAAAAAAACACCCACCATCAATAAAAAAATATTCCGTTCTTTCATTAAAAGAAAACTCCCCTCAATAAATCCATAATTATATTCTATTATTCTAATATATAATTAATAGAAGGGATTGGCAAGTGCTATTAAATAAAATAATTCTTAGCACCTATGAGGTGTGTCTTTTTGTCGAATTAAAAGGTAAAATTAGTGGGGGCAACTCAAAAGAACCGTCTCCCTGTACTCGCTCCCTCTCTCATGTTATTTGCCGATAAATGAGATATTCGAGGGGGCGAGTTTTATTTCCCTTTATTTATGGCCATTCGTGCAGGTTTTTCGTGACCGTTTATGCGGATTTTATCATGTCTGTTAACAATAATTAGTTGAATTTTAAGTTAATTTCAATGCAGCTTTTTTTGTTTTATGTACAGCTTGCTTAGAAATACCAAGTGATTGGGCAATTTGATTATCTGTATAATCTAAAAAAAACTTTTTAAAAATAATATTTCTTTGCTTTTTACTTAGAGTTTTAAAAGCATCCTTTATGACCAATGCTCAAACCAAGTCCAACTGCTATTGCGTAGCCCATAGGCATAATAAGCTTTAATGCAAATGTGGATATGCCCCATAAAGCTATTCCCTCTAGAATGTCACCTATGGTTGGTCTATTTTGCTGATTGTACAACCTTACGATTTCAGAAGCTGAAAATCTTTCGGTTTTTGTTTGAATTTTCTCCCAAGCCATATTGTAAAACCCCCCATATAAATTATTTTGTAAGACTTTTTTCGTTGGCCAACTCATTTGCCTTACACTATATAAATGGTTTATCAACTTATTAAATCAACCTAAGTTTTAAAATTTTAAAAAAGAAATTGAAAAATCAAATGTATCCTATTTATAATGTTTTTGAAGTAGAATACTATTAATTATGTAGTAAAAAGCTTGATGTTGAAGAGCGGCCGGAATTAAATAACAAAGGGAAACGGCACACGTTGAGTAAGAAGCCAGCTATAATTGCTTGCAATAACGACAAAAAGAAGGGGTTTTTGTATCCCCTTCTTTTGTATGACTATTTTTCTTTTTATTAACTAATTAACGTTTTGCAAATTCTTGCACCCAATAATACCCATTTGTGGTGAACCCAACACCAATTTCTGTAAAGTTAGGATTTAATATATTTTTTTTGTGACCTTCACTATTCATCCAGCCCTCCATTACACTTTCGGGAGTGCTGTAACCCACAGCAATATTTTCACCAGCATAGCTATAGTTGATACCAAATTGCTTCATCATATCAAAGGGGGAACCATAGGTGGGTGAAGTGTGGCTAAAGTAGTTATTGTTAGCCATATCTTCGGCCTTTAGTTGAGCAACATTGGTTAAGTCTGCTTTAACAACCCCGGGTTGCAGACCAGCTTTGGACCTTTCTTGGTTGACCAGTTCAACTACTTTGCTTTGAAACGCACTGTTGGAAGTATCGGTGGTTTCCTTTGGGACTGGTTGCTGTGCTATTTGATTGTCTGGAGTGCTGGTATTTGTAGTTGTAGGTGTACCTGTGTCTATAACAGTGTTTGTGTTACTTTCAGGTTGCTCCGGTTGTGGTTGTTGTGTCTGCGGCTGGTTAACTTCCTCACCATAGGTTGGTTGCCAGTACACAAAGTTACTGCGATAGCTGTTGTACCACACTGGATTTGGCTGCCAGTCCGTTTGATTCACCTGCAGTTTGGTTGGATTAAATTGATATAGCACCTGCTGTCTTATTGTTCCGTTATCAGCGGCCTCTGCTGATATTAGCGGAACCGTCGCGAAAGCAAGTAGGGTAGCCAGAACGGAGACCAATGCTTTGTAACGTAACGTCAAATTTCTCGCTCCTTTCTTTTTTCCCTTTTATAGGTTGTACAATAAGACTATAACAAAAGAGCCTTTTAATTGGTAGTAGAAACTGTAACCACTGTACCCTGTTATTACATTAAATAAACATCAGTGACAAGTCTGTAAAAAAGAGGATACCTGGGTATCCTCTTGGGGGGTGACATTACTATTTTTTATTAAAGTTAACCAACAGTCCAGTGGCCATAATCACACCGAAAACAATCAGGTAGAACAGCACCGCCTGACCATGGGCATAAAATGCGGCAATCACCATAAAAACACAGGCACAGATGGCCAGAGAGGGCATGATGAAACGCTTAAATGTGCCCAGTGTTTGTTCCTTGGCCATCATCATAATGAATATCGGTATATACATGGCATAGATGGTAATGATGGGCAGTTCGGAGCTATCAAAACTAAAGGGACCGAACCAGGGGGCAGGGGTCAAATTTGCACCGAAAAAGTATAACAGCCAAGCCCCAGCTATCAGAACCCCCAATATTGACGAGTTAGTTGGCATATTAGTGTTGGGATCGATGCCCTTAAAAACCTTTGGACTAGGGCCCATGTCTCTAGCGGCCAAAGCATAGAATCCCCGGGTGCAACCCATCATCAATCCATTTAATGTTCCCATGCAAGAAATTACCACAAATACAAACAGCACAGTACCGCCAAGGTTAGAGAATACCGTGGAAAATGCAAATTTAGCCCCTGTTTCGCCGCCTTGCATCATGACGTGGTTTTCTACCGCTCCGGCCAGTCCGGTATAGTAAAGAATATAAATCAGAGCAATAAACATTGTGCCAAAGGTAAGGGCCCGGGGGAGGTTTTTCTTAGCATCTTTCAGTTCAGCATTAATACTGGTGGCAATAATCCATCCTTCATAGGCAAAGGATGTGGCCACAACTGCGGTAAAAAGTGGGTTGGCGGTGGTATCGGCAATGACGCCACTGGTGAAGTTGCTGACTAAAATGCCACTTTTTAGACCAAAGATGATACCCATAATGGCCATCAAACCAAGGGGAATAAGCTTGATTACAGTGGTGGACACCTGAAATTGACCGGCCAGTTTTGGCGAAAGGGCGTTCATGGCATAGCTTAAAACCAAATAAAAACCAGCCAAAGCCATTGCCTCAGCACCTACTATATCCCAGCCCAGTAAAACACAGGTGTATCTGGCAGTGACCCATGCCAGTACCGACGTTAAAGTCGGGTAATAAATGGCAGCTAAAAACCAACCGATAAAATAGGCGTACTTGGGGCCTAGGGTAGCTTCGGCATAGTCCACAATTCCATTTACCTTTTCATATCTGGTGGCCATGGTTGCAAAAACATAGGCACAGACAATCATGATGATGCCACCTATGGACCAAGCCAAAATGCCCTGTGGAAGATTGCCACCGGTGGCCACCAATATCTTCTCTGCTTTAAAAAATACGCCGCTACCGATTACTATACCAATAACCATTGCTATAGCAGTTAAAAGGCCATATTTTTTCTCTAATGCGTTGTCCATAATTGAATTTCCCCGCCTTAAAATGTTATTGTAAAAAAAGTCACATGCAAAACACCTTAACTAGTTTAACATATGTTCTGAAAATTATAAATACAGTGGTGGAATCTTTTTTCAATTTAACGGGGGCAGTTTAGATTGTATGTAAAAAACTGCTGTGTTATAATTAAACCCACCTTACATTTGGCGATGACAAAAGAGGGGGGACGTAGACGGTTCTACCCTCTTTTTTGCTGTCATTAAATAGATTATTATAAATAAATTATTTTGGAGAAAAACTCGCATGAAAGAAGGTTGTGAATAAATTAATGGAAAAATGGAAGAAGAATATCATTCTCTTTTTAAGCAGCCAGACAATATCGCTCTTTGGCTCCGCCAGTATTTAGTACGCCCAGTACAGTTTTATTGCAGGAGAAGGTGGAAGAAAACTATTTGGGTAGAGTATTTGGGGTATTTGGTATGATTTCCACGTCGATGATGCCCATTGGGATGCTTATTTTTGGTCCCATTGCCGATGTGATTAAAATAGAATGGCTGCTGATTGGAACGGGACTACTGATTATTATGCTAGGAATTTTCCTAGGTCGAAACAAAGTATTGGTTGAAATGGGCAGGCCAGCTTTGAGTTAAGATTTTAGGGTGCCCAATATTGCTGTCACCACTGGCGATTTGTGCCAGTGGTGACAGCTTATTTTTTTACATTCTGACAGTTTTAGCGTAGCAATAGTGGCAATTGTCGGTGGAACCAAACCTAACGGTGGATTCTTTAAGTTTGAAGGGATATAAAACCTTGGTATCAGGTTTGTATGCTCTTTGATATTTTATTTGGTTATATTGATTCAACAGGTTGTCCAACTGTTGACTAACCTGCAGGACATGCTGATGATTAATCCCTTTCTCTGTTGCTAAACGGTGCATCTTACTGCGCACTTTTTCAATTTTTATCAGTAATTGAGCATATTCTTTCACACTTCGTCACCTACTTCCATAAACGAACACAGCGTTAATTATAGCATACCCATATCTGAAAAAATGTCGAAAACCGTCTTGAACTAAAATTTTTATATTGAATGCCAGAATAAAAAAATGAAAATTTAATCGTAGATTGCAGGAAAATGTAAAATGTTTTTGAATATGTTAAATACCAATTATTACTAATTTTAAAGGAGAGGGGTATATGGCTGATACAAAGAAGGTATCTTTAAGCTTTAAGCTGGGTTTGTTATCCTTGGCCATTATGTGCACCGTTATTTTGGTGATGGAGGTGGTTAGTTATACAGCCGCCAAAGATTTAGCCGCCAACTCGGCCACAGAAAAGGCCAAAGGTGATTTAGCCACCAGTGAAGCGCTGATTAACCAGTGGTGTCCCGGGCCATGGAAGCTGGAGGGTGATAAATTATATAAAGGCGACATCGTGATGAACGACAATTTTGCCATAGTTGATGAACTGGGCCAGTTAACAAATGATACGATAACCATTTTCATGAATGATACCCGCATTGCCACCAACGTTAAAAACCCAGATGGCAGTAGGGCGGTGGGTACCCAAGCATCCGCAGAGGTGGCGACCACTGTTTTAAAGGGCGGTCAACCCTTCTATGGAGAAGCCAATGTGGTGGGGCAAATCTATCAAACGGCTTACAAGCCGATACAAGATAACAATGGCAACATCATAGGGATGCTATATGCCGGTGCACCAAAGGAAATGCTAACCGCACAAATCAATACAGCGCGCAATTTGGCCGTCGTTGCGGGTGTTGTGATGCTGCTTATCGGTTCGTTTATTTTAATGTATTTTACCAAAAGAATTATAATTTATCCGCTAAAATCACTGGTTGAAGGTGTTAATAACTATGCCCAAGGTGATTTTAGTCAACGGATAAATATTAAGTCAGCAGACGAAATTGGCGAACTGTCATCCTGTTTAAACAATATGTCCGCACAACTGGGTACCCTGATTAAAGATGTCATTGATAACTCCCAATCGGTGGCGGCCCACAGTGAAGAATTGGCCGCCTCCAGTGAAGAAATCAGTGCCAGCATGGAGGAAGTGGCCAGCACCACCAGCGATGTGGCAGCAACTGCGGATAAAGACTATCAAGATGCCCAGGCTGCGGTAGCAGAAGCCCAAAATGTAGCCCAGGTTGCCCAGAATGGTAACGATACCGTAAAACAAACAGTGGAAAAAATATATTCCATCGCAGGTAATACCAAAGAAGTAGGTACTGCTGTTAAGAACTTAGGGGAACTGTCAAATAAAATTGGCAATATCACCACCGTAATTAATGGTATTGCCGAACAAACCAACCTTTTGGCTTTGAATGCCGCCATAGAAGCGGCCAGAGCCGGCGAATCCGGTAAAGGATTTGCCGTGGTAGCGGAGGAAGTGCGTAAGTTGGCCGAACAATCTGCCAACGCCACCGATGAAATCACTGTGCTGATCAAGCAGGTGCAATCCGGGGTAGAAAAGGCCCATTCGGCCATGGAGCAGAGTGTGGTGGAAGTTGAGGCGGGGGTTCAACTGGCTAAGAAATCTGGACAAGCGCTGGAAGATATCAATGGGGCCATCTTCAACACCATCGAATTAATTGAAAAAATAGCCGAGGACGTTAAACAAACCAGTGGCGGTATGGAACAGGTGGCCAGCAGCAACGAACAAGTGACCTCCACCATTCAGCAAATGACTGCAGCGGCCCAAGAACTGGCGGAAATTGCCAACGGATTACAAACGGCGGTGGAACAATTTAAGATTTAAATGGTTTGCAAAGGGGCGATTGGGAAACCGACCCCTTATTTGCTTTTTGCAACAGCCCCCTTTGGCAGATATTGCAGTGAAATTAATGCAGGGAACTGCTGCTTGGTGTTGAAATAATTGTCAGTGTGTTAATGAATTTTAGGAGGTAGCAAATGAAACGAATTGGTATATTATTATTGTCGCTACTTTTGACCTTGGCCTTAGCAGTGCCGACCTTTGCCCAGGCAACTAAAGACATTACCGTTGCCGTTGACGGGTTGCCGGTACAATTTGACGTCAAACCCACCGTCCAAAATGGCCGCGCTTTGGTGCCCTTCCGGGCGCTGGCCGAAGCTTTACAGGTACAGGTTACCTGGGACGGTGTCAGCAAAACCATTCGAGCGACCGCAGGGGCCAATGTCACCACTTTGCAAATAGGCAACAAAATCGCCTTGAAAAATGGCAGTGAGGTGGAATTGGATGTACCTCCACAGGTTATCAATGGGAGAACCTTAATTCCCTTGCGGTTTTTCAGTGAAACCTTCCAATGCCAGGTGGATTGGCAGCAGGGGGCTAACGCCATTAATATCGTTTCTTCGGCTCAACCATTGGCGATTTTAGGCTACTATGCCCTGGGCGATCAACAGACCAGCAGTTGGACAGATTTGTTTGGCACACCTTTCCCCAATGTTGCCGTCGGCAACACCGACGTTGTGGACAGATTGGCGCTGGGTTGGTATAGTTTAGACAGCCAGGGTAACCTGTTAACCCAAAGTCGCACCGGCTGGCAAAGGCCCGATGATTACCAGCAGGTTTTAATAGCGGCGGACCGATACCAACTGGATACCGAAATGGTGGTTCATGTAACGGATCAAGATAATTTGTTAACTAACCTATTAAGTAATCCCCAGGCTAGTCAGCAAGCGGTGGCGGCCATTGCCGCCGAGGCTGTGCATTATCAGGGTGTAAATTTGGACTTTGAAGGCTTAGGCCTCAGTGAAAGCGGTGCCCAATTAACCAAGGTTAGAGATGACTTTACCAATTTTGTGGCCCGGTTAGCTAAGGAATTACAGCAAAGCAATAAGCAGTTAGCTTTATCTCTTCACGCTCCCAATAGTGCCTACCAAGGTTATGACTATCAAAGGCTGGGGCAATTGGCGGACACCATTATTGTAATGGCCTATGATTATGGTAGTAAGCCAGAACCGTTATCTATGGTAAGCCAGGCCATTGAACAAGCTCGGGCGGTGGTGCCGGCAAATAAACTGATGCTGGGTGTTTCGTTGCCCAATGAAACCGCAACCAGCTTGCCGGGCAAAATCCGCTTGGCCAAACAGCATCATTTAAAGGGAATTGCCCTTTGGCGCTTGGGTGTGGTCTCCGACGAAATGTGGCAGCAACTGCGAACCACTGTGCGTTAAAAGGCTAAAGTGCAGGGACTACTTGGAAAACAATGCAAGTTTTAAACCCTCAAAAAGTTTCTTAATACTTTTGTGTTTTAAGGGCAAAATATTGCCTAATGGAGGGATGTCAATGGGTCAGATTATTTTAGAACAAATGGGGTATGTACCTTTGAATGAAGCGGAATTAAATAGCCTCAAGCAGTTTGAAAACAAGATTAATCAAAATCGGAATAGGGAAATTTACTTGTTGGCCTTTGAAAAAGAACAGTAGTATTTGTGAGCCACTCCTTGGGGGAGTGGCTTTGTTATTTACTTAGGTTTTATGGTAGGTGTTTGAAAAATAAAAATCTTGCCAAAATAGCACAGAGGTAAATGGTCTACCTACTGAATATCGCAAAGCATTTATTTAACCGCCGCAATTTACATAAAATTATATAGTAGCGCCATCGAGATGATGCCCACCAGTAAACTATAAAAAAGACTTTTGGTCTTAATGGCCACCAGTAGTGTCGGTATAAAGGCCCAAATATACTTGTTATGTATGCTGATGTCAATGGTTCCTTCCGGCGCCAATACACTGATGGCAGTTAAACCGCCTAAAACAGCCGGGGCCACATAGGATAACCACCGCTTTAGTGGTTCTGGAAATTCGTAGCGAGAAAACAGTGCTACTGGCAGTATCCTTGGCAGCAGAGACACCAACGAAACGCCGATAATCATCAGCCAAATACTACTGTCGCTCACCGATAAACACCCCCAAACTGGCCGCAATGACTGTGGCGATAATGATATTAAACATATTGCCCATGGTGGCCGGAGCTAAATAACCAATTATTAAACAAAGCACCGCTGCCGATATAGCCACAATGACGTCGGACTTACGTTTGACCATAAAGACCAGCAAACAGATATACATCGCCGGCAAAGTAAAGTCAAGACCGAAACGATCGGTGTTGCCAATAAAGCTACCCAGTATGGCACCCAGTAATGTGCTGGTGATCCAGCCCAGGTGCGCGCTTAGATTAAGGCCCGCTATGTAGTAGGTGGTTGGCGGATGATTCCGGTAGCGGTTCATGGCCACCGCATAGGTTTCATCGGTTAATCCGTAGGAAAGCAGGCTGCCAATGGCGGTGGGTACCTGTCCCTTTAGGTAAGGCACGGTGGAAGTGGCAAATAATAAGTATCTTAAGTTCACCAGGGCATTGGCCACAATAATGGTGAACACCGCTCCCCCCACTTGCATTACCCCCAGGGCGATATATTGCCCTGCTCCGGTAAAACACAGCACCGACATCATTGTGGCCTGAATAATTGACATGCCTACGTCATTTGCCAGCACCCCAAAGGCAACCCCCAACGGTAAATAACCCAAAATGATGGGAATGGCGTCATGAATTCCTTGTTTTAATTCTTGCTTCTGCATCTATATCTCCATCCGTAATAAAATTCTAAGAACGTATTATCTATTATAGTACTTTACATAGGTTTTTTCATTAAGTTTTTTAATTATTCTTAAATTGGATTGTTGTGCTGCAATGCCTGGGTACAGGGAGTTCACCCCCATGTGTCAATATATAGAAACAGGCTGCCCCATTTATACTTTAGGACAGCCATCTTAGAATTGCTTTTTATTTTTGCGCTAATTTGTGGTTTCTATCTAACCATAATTTGTTGGGCCATTTCCTGACCTAACATAATCTTGCTCCCCCGAACAGCCACAACAAGGGGGCCATTGCAATGACATTTGCAGACTTCTACCGGACAACCAGATGTAAATCCCATTTCTTCAAGATGTAGCTTTCTTTTGGGACAGCCTGCAATATCTTGTATATAAACAACTCTGCCTTGCTTAACACTGGATAAAGGTTTAACCATATAAATCACCTTTCCTGGTCATATTTGCCTGTTATAATTATATAGTAATGAAATCCTGTATATTGTTACACCTTTTCTCGTTGATTATCTAGTTTTTCACTTAAACCACAACCACAACTAGATCCGCATGCACTGCTGCAGTCACAATCTGCTGAACCGCAACAACCATCTTTAATATGCTGCACTTCTTTGCGGAATCCTTTGATAGTCCAATAACCGATAGCTATGACTAGAACCGCTGTAAATAACAAACCCACCAGACCATTCATAATAGCCTCCCTTCTGGGTAATTAACTGCCAAAGCCAAGCAGTAACCCGCCTTGATAGATGATTAAAGAGATGAGCCAAGCCAGCACAAAGGGATAGGCTGCGGCAAATATAGTCCACTTCCAAGAGCCCAGTTCTTTTTTAAAGGTACCAATAACCGCCATGCAAGGTGTATATAAAAGTACGAACACCATGAAAGCATAGGCTGAAAGGCTGGTGAAAGTGGCACCGATGGTTCCCTGTAACTGAGTGGCTGCAACAACAGCCTCTTCAGCTACTTCTGCCACACCGTATAGAACTCCCAAGGTTGATACAACTGCTTCTTTGGCCAATATACCGGTAATTACCGCAACGCCAGCCTCCCAGCTGCCAAAACCATGTAAGGTAAAGATAGGGCCAATAATTTTACCAATGGTGGCCAATATACTTTCGTTTATTTCGGCTGGGCCGGAGAAATTATAGCTACTGAGTAGCCAAATGACCACAGACATACTGAAGATGATTGTACCCGCTTTAACCAAGAACCCTTTGCCCTTTTCCCAAGTTTGAATGAGCACCGTTCTTAGGGTTGGTATTCTATAGGGAGGCAGCTCCATTAAGAATGGTTCGGATTCTCCCTTTAAAATAGTTGATTTAAAAATCAGACCCATGGCAATGGCTATTACAATACCCAGCAGATAAAGGGACAGAATAACCTTGCTTTCTTGACCCGGGAAGAACAAAACTGCAAACAGTGCATATACCGGCAGTCTGGCCCCGCAAGACATGAAGGGGGCAATTAAAATGGTGATTTTACGATCTCGCTCTGAATCCAAAGCCCTGGCACCCATAATCGCCGGAACGGTGCAACCAAAGCCAACCAGCATTGGCAAAATAGATTTACCTGACAACCCGATACGCCGCATGGCACGGTCCATAATAAAAGCCACTCTGGCCATATAGCCGGTGCCGTCAAGAAAACTAATTAACAGAAAAAGAGTAAAAATTAGTGGGACAAAAACCAGTACCGCGCCAACACCGGCAATGATGCCATCAATAACCAGTGATTGTAACCACTCCGCGGCGCCAGCCGCCAGCAAAGCTCCAGCCGTCCAATCGGTTAGCGTGCCGCCGATAAATCCATCCAGAAAATCTGAAATTGGCTGCCCCACCCAGGTAAAGGTTATTTCAAATATGGCATACAGTACCGCGATAAAGATCGGAAAACCTAATAAACGGTGGGTGATTATATTATCCAACTTATCCTGCCAGGATGTTACTCCCTGCTGGATAACTAAAGCGTCTGACAAAACTTTATTAATAAAATTATACCTAGATTCAATAATTTCTTCTTCAATGGTGTCGTGATCCTTATTGGAGTTTTTAATGGCCTCGATGTTGCTTAAATGCTCTACCAATAGCGGGCTTTTAATTTGTTTATTTACCACATGGTGATCTATTGAATTAATTAATTGATGTAAGCCTTTTTTACTGGTGGCCACCGATGAAATTACCGGTACACCTAAATTTTTTCTTAGAACATCTAGGTTAATATGATGTCCTTTGGCTTTGGCCTCATCCATCATGTTTAGGTTGACCACAGCGGGGATGCCTAATTCCAACAATTGAACCGTCAGATACAGATTTCGTTCCAAATTAGACGCATCCACCACATTGACAACCATGTCGGGTTTTTCCTTTACCAGATAATCCTTAACTATTTTTTCTTCGATAGAGTAGGCACTTAAACTATATGTACCAGGTAAATCAATAACGGTAATTTGTTGACTTCCCTTGGTCATATGACCAACTTTTTTATCTACAGTTACCCCAGGCCAGTTGCCAATGTGTTGTCTAGCTCCGGTCAGAGCGTTAAAAATGGTGGATTTGCCTGTGTTGGGATTACCAGTTAAGGCTACAGTTATAACTGACATATCTAAAACCTCCTTCAGGACAAAGTTACAATAATTTGCTCTGCTTCCGCCTTACGAAAGGACAAATTATAGGATTTTACTAACACCTCAATGGGGTCACCTAAAGGTGCAACCTTTAGCACTGTTATTTTACTGCCCTTAATAATGCCCATAGCCATAAACCGTCCCCTGGCCTGGCCGGTTACCTTTACGCCTTCAACCACTGCTGTTTGGCCGGGTTTAACATCCTTTAACGTGAGCATCTTTTGCCCCCCTTTTTTTTTTAGAAACTTCTAATGCTGATTGTAATGAAGAAATAGTTCCCTTTATATGGTCTATCTTTTGGAATATATTAATAATAATAATCATTATCAATAACGTGACGTAATGATTTGGAAATTTACCAGCTACTATCATATAATAATGATACTGATTATCATTGTCAATACCAAAATGCCAATTTTTATTTATTTATCTTTACTCCCTTTTAATAGACAGGTGATTTTTGCTAGTCATAGTAAGAACGGGCAGGGTTTTAAGCCCCGCCCGTAAATTATCTAAAGCAATTGGATTAAATTTAGTTTTTTTCATCTAACTTTACGCCGGCAACGTCCAATAGAAACATAAACAATGGCAGACCCATCAGCAGGCCCCACATGCCAAAGAAATGCTCGCCGATGACCAGCGCCAGAAAGGTAAAGAATATCGGCAGTTTGGTGCGGACAGACATTAGTTTTGGATTGAGGAAATAACTTTCTAATCCGTGCAGCAGTAAAATCATTACAATTACCGCAACGACTTTGCTAATACCGCCCATGGTAAAGGCAATGATGGACAGGGGAATAAAGGAAATCACCACTCCCGCCACCGGAATAAGTCCCAATACAAAGATCATAAAGCCCAAGCCCACATATTGTGTAAATCCGATGAAGGCCAAAATAACTACCGAAAGAATGGCGTTAATAAAGGCAATTAAAATTTGTACTTGCAGCACCTTACCAAAGGAATTAATAAATTTTTTTCCAATGAAGGCGTAATAGGTGTAAAAATAGGCAACTTTACTATTCTCTAGCTTTTGACAAAGCTTGGCAATTCTGCCCTTTTCCAAGTTAAAGAAGAGGCTGAACAGAAAGGCCAAAATAACATACATACCAAATTCTCCGGTGTTGGTAATCAGCCCCATGATGGCCTCTTCGGCCATATGAATGTATTCTTCAATATTTATCTCTTGTATTAAAGCGAACAGCCGGGGATCTAAGGTTTCGGAATATTCCTTAAAGCTAAAGGATGTTACCTGGGCGCCAATGGCCGTTAACTGTTTAAGTAAAAGGGGAATATATTTGACCAGGGCAATCATCAACCCAGCGGTAACAAAAAGATACAAAAAAATTGTTACCAGTTCCCCTTTGATGGGGAACACTTTGTGGATGTGTTTCCAAATAAACCTTTGCATATTAGAAAACAAAAATGTAAAGATAAAGGTCAGTAACAGCAAATCAAAAAGACTTTTCATGCTGTACAACAATCCAAACAGGATGGCTGTGGCAAAGAGTTTTTTTATGCCCTCTTCCCGCATCAGCTCTCTTAAAAACTCCATGTTGTTCTCCTCTCATTGGACTTATTTAAAATTACATTAATTACCTTTAAGAAACCAAAATAAATAAGGATTACGAACAAAGCCGAAATCCTTAGTACACATGATGTCAGAGAACATTTTAGCTAATATATTAATTTCATAATAGTATTTATCCCATGAAATTGTCAAGAACAGCTTTTGGAAATAGCCCAGCAGCAGGAATTTTCTTGTTTAAGAAGAATATGTAAGACGCAAATAATTTGTTTGATTTAGGTTAATAAATATATTGATATCGATAAATTGGAAATGGAGGGTTTTATAAAATGGTTAAAGCGGAGCTATATACTTGGAGTAACTGTCCCTATTGCCAGCGGGCTAAAGTTTTATTAGAAATGAGAAACATTCCTTATACTGAGCATAACCTTGATAATAATGATGAAAAGAAGGCGGAATTATATCAGCAGACTGGTCAAATGACGGTGCCCTTTGTCTTTATTAATGGTAGATTCATCGGTGGTTTTTCTGATTTAAAAGAGCTTGACGATGCTGGAAAGCTAGACACCATTGATCAATAGCAAGATTGCTATTGATCAATGGTGCCGTTTTAATATATAATCCAAATGGAGCTTAATAGTGCATGACCTAATAACTCCTTTTTCCAGGGAGTTATTGTTTTTTCTATTTTATTATGAATGGATTAATCAACAACCAGTTTCTCAAGGGAAGCCGGTTGTTTAATTTGTTTTAGCGGAGGCTTAAATAAATGAATGACCAAATTAATTGGGAAATAGGTAGGCGTCGCACCTTTGCCATTATTTCCCACCCAGATGCTGGTAAAACCACTTTGACGGAAAAGCTGTTGCTGTACGGTGGGGCACTAAGGTTAGCCGGTACTGTTAAATCCCGCAAGTCTAAACAGTATGCGGTATCCGACTGGATGGAAATAGAGAAACAACGGGGTATTTCCATCACCAGCAGTGCGCTGCAGTTTGAATATAACGGTCACAAAATTAACATCCTGGACACCCCCGGTCACCAAGATTTCTGCGAAGATACCTACAGAACCTTAATGGCCGCCGACAGTGCTGTGATGCTAATCGATGCCGCCAAAGGGGTGGAAGAACAAACTAAAAAACTCTTTAAAGTATGTCGGGATAAAGGCATTCCTATCTTTACCTTCATTAATAAGCTAGATCGGGAGGGTAGAATGCCGCTGGATTTAATTGATGAGTTGGAAAAGTTGTTGGGTATCCGCTCATACCCCATGAATTGGCCGGTGGGATTGGGTAAGGACTTTAAAGGTATTTATGATCGCCTGTCGGAGCGAATTATCCTTTTTGACGACGCCAGTAGGGGCAAAACCATTGTGCCCACCAAAAGTGGTGACCTAAGGGACCCAAATTTTACCGCCAATATTGATGAACAACTTTTGGCCCAATTGGAGGAGGACATTGGCCTTTTGAGCATTGCTGGCGATCAGTTTGACCCCCAGTTGGTGGCCAGTGGGCAACAAACACCAATCTACTTTGGCAGCGCCCTCACTAATTTTGGTGTTAGCAACTTTTTGGATTCCTTTATCAATTTGGCGCCGGCACCCCATGATAGGCAGACCTCTGGGGGTAAGTTACAGCCACAAAACCAGGAGTTTACTGGCTTTGTCTTTAAAATTCAAGCCAACATGAACCCGGCCCATCGGGATCGGATTGCCTTTATAAAAATATGTTCCGGTGTTTTTAATCGGGGCATGGTGGTGAAGCATGTGCCCAGCGGCAAAAAGGTGAGGCTGGCCCAATCTAAACAACTGTTTGGCCAGGACAGCGAAACCTTAGACCAAGCCTACCCGGGAGATATTATTGGTATCACCGACACCGGTATTTTTAGCATAGGTGACACTTTGACCGAGAAGAGTAATTTTGAGTTTGAACCAATACCTACTTTTTTACCGGAGCATTTTGCCCGGATACAACTAAAGGATGCCATGAAGCGCAAACAGTTTGTTAAAGGTGTTAACCAATTGACCCAGGAAGGTGCGGTTCAAAAATATAGTGAGTTGAATATCGGCATAGAGGCACCCATTGTGGGGGCGGTGGGCACACTGCAATTTGAAGTGTTGTTACATCGCTTAACCGCCGAATATGGGGTGGATGTAACCATCAATTATTTGCCCTATTCGGTGTCTCGGTGGGTTCAGGGCAAACCCGAAGCCATTAACAAATTAAATCAATCGGATGTAATGGTGGTGAAGAATGACCACCAGCAATACTTGGCGTTATTCCGCAATGAGTGGTCATTGCGGTGGGAAGTGGACAATAACACCGACCTAGAATTTTTAGAAACCCCACCACCCATTGTCTATGCATCTTAGAAGATTAAACCCTGCGTACACAACCGCAGGGTTTAGCCATTTTTAGCCTTACTAATTTTAACAGGGTCTATGTTCCCTATTGATTACATTTTGTTAATCTTCCACATTAAAAGCTTGCAGCGGGTTCTGTTGTTCGATTAACGCTTCATCCAGTGGCACCAGACCAGGGCCGGCTTGCACATCGGATTTAGGAATATAAAGTTGCTCTTTCTCTTGCTCTTTTGCCATTAAGCATCACCTCTGGAGTTAGTAATACCTTAAAAGTTTAGTTTTAATTCCGCCATGATATCTTGTCTAATGGTGGGATTTGTGGTTAAACTAACCATATGCTTAAAACTATGTAAAATGCTGAAAAAACGGGGGATACAAATGAGTAGTAAACAACAAGACTTTTCGGCCAAGCTTAACAATTGGATCGGGGATGTCTTTTATGATATTTTACCGCAGCACGGTTATGAAATTCGGGATGAACAAATCTATACCGCCTTTCAGATAGCCGATGACGTGGCCAAGGGCCGGGTGCATTTGGCCGAAGCGGGGGTGGGTACCGGCAAAACCTTTGCTTATTTATTGTCGGCCATTGCCTATGCCCGGTACAAGAAGAAACCAGCACTGATCGCATGTGCTTCCACAGCGCTGCAGGAACAACTGGCCGGACCCGAAGGAGATATTCAAAAGCTGTCCTCGCTGTTGGGGTTGAATATCGACGTACGCATGGCCAAGGAGCCCCGACAGTATGTTTGTGATTTAAAACTAGAAAGATTTGACTACTCGTTAGATGAACCTGGGGCAGATCTTACCGATCTACTGGACTGGGCAGCCAAAACCCGCCGGGGTGAGCGCTCCGAGATACCCAATGTGCCGGATCGGGTTTGGGCACAGGTGGCTTGGGATGAGGCCATGGTCTGCGACAATTGTCGCAACCGGGGGTTCTGTAAGTTGGTAAAAGTAAGGGAGCATTATCGGTCGGCTCGGGACTTAATTGTATGTGACCACGGCACCTTCTTTGATGATTTGTGGACCCGGGAGGAGCGTTTGCTGGATGGTAAACTACCCTTGTTGCCGGATTACTCGCTGGTGGTCTTTGATGAAGGGCACAAAGTGCTGCTGCCAGCGGCACTACGGGCCGGTGGTCAGGTGGTTAAGGAGGACATTGCCAATATACTGTCCACCATCGAGCGGGTGCAGGGCGCCAGAGCAGCACTGCTTTCCACCGCTCTGGCCATGGATGAGGCCAACGTGCGTTTTTTCAACCTTTTGTATCAGTCTGCCCAGGGAGATGAGCGCAGCCAGCGGCTGACTGTGCAGATCAATGAACAACTGCTGAAAGCGGCAGACGTGCTACGGCGCACGTTGGGTCAGTTTGAGTTTGAATTGCAGAACGAGCAGAACCTGCACATCGAATCTTTATCTGCAACGCAATTGCAACTATTTGAGTATATAGCGGAGCGGGCGATGGTGGCGCTGGATCGGTTTTGTCGCCATCATGAGCAAGGGGTTATTGTTTGGGCTGAACGGGCAGAGCAGAGTTTTTGGGTGGTGCCCCGTAACATAGACGGCATGTTAAATAAACACCTATTTAAAAAGAAACTGCCGGTGGTGTTTTCTTCGGCCACTTTGAGCACTGGCGGTGATTTCAGCTACCTTGCCCGCACCTTGGGTTTGCAGGATTTTTCCAGTTCCTCGGTGAACAGTCCCTTCGATTATCAGCAGCAGGCGGTGGTCTATTTGCCTGAAGATACTCTTGACAGTGACCAAGAAAATTGGCTTAACGAGGCGCTAATAAGTTTAGTGTCTTTATTGAAGTTATCCCATGGGCGGGCGCTGGTGCTGACCAACGCGCCGTCTGATGTGCCCAAAATTCGCAACGGGCTAAAACGTTACCAGTTGCCCTACCAATTTCTTTGGGAAGATAGTGGGGAGCGGGGATATCTGATCCGCAGGTTTCGGGAAGAAATATCGTCGGTACTGGTTGGTTCGGGGTTTTGGGAGGGCATTGATGTGCCTGGCGAAGCATTGAAGCTGTTGGTGGTCTGGCGGTTGCCCTTTCCGGCCCAGGAGCCGCTACTTGAAGACCAGCGGCGTGCAGCCCAAGAGCAAGGGTTGGACCCCTTTATTACGGTGGATATTCCTAAAATGACCTTGACGTTAAAGCAGGGCTGTGGCCGACTGATTCGCACCAGAGAGGACAGAGGTGCCATCGCCATTATGGAGGCGATAGAAGGCAAGCCCTGGGAACAGGCGGTGTTATCAGCTTTGCCCCCAGGAGCGAAAATTGTCAACAATTTAGCAGAGCTTTCTATCCTCAGGCCCTAATAATAGACATACCACCTATATTCTTGGGGAAAAATAAATAATATTTGCAGAGATTGGGGGCGCAAAAAGTAAAAAATGCAAACGGTGCTGAAGGTAGACAAACTACGGAAGTCCTTTAAAAACAAGCAAATACTCCACGATATATCATTTGAAGTGCGCAAAGGGGAAATTATGGCTATTCTCGGCCCCAATGGTGCCGGTAAATCAACCACTATTCGCAACATCATGGGCATTATGTATCCCGATGCAGGAACCATTGAGTTTCAAAATCATGCGGATATCCCGCGCAACAAAATCGGTTATCTGCCAGAAGAACGGGGATTATATAAGAATGTTAAAATCATGGACATATTGCTTTATTTTGCGGGATTGAAAGATTATCCCCTTAATAAAGCTAAAGAACGCGCCCTGGCTTATTTAAAACAATTTGGCTTGGCTGGCAAAGAAAATGCATCCATTGAAGAGCTTTCCAAAGGGATGGGGCAAAAGGTGCAATTTATTGCTTCTATCATTCATCAGCCCGAACTATTGATATTGGATGAGCCCTTTTCCGGCCTTGATCCCGTCAGTCAGGAGCTATTTAAGGAAGAAATCAGAAACCTGGCGTCGCGAGGAACTGCTATTTTACTATCTTCCCATCAGATGAATTTAGTGGAGGAAATGTGTGACCGGCTGTTTTTAATTAATGGTGGGCGGAAAGTGATTTACGGCAATGTGGACGATGTTAAACGCCAATACGCCAACTTTAAATGTACCATCAAGGGGAAAAACCACCGCGGTGTGTTGGCCGGATTGCCCAACGTGCAGCGGGTGGAACAACAAGAAGAAACCTCCATTTTATATCTGACTAAAGATGTTCAGGTTGTCAGCTGGTTAAAACATTTGCCGGCAGATCTGGAGGTCAAGGAGTTATCCATTGACCGTATCTCGCTACACGAAATCTTTATTGATATCGCCACGGGTAAAAATCCATTGCCGAAAGAAGGTGTGGCTAATGCGTAATGCTTGGAAGGTTGCCAAATGGGAGATCAGACGGAATTTAAAAAATAAATCTTTCCTCATCGGGTTATTCTTAACGCCGGCTTTGTTTCTGGCTTTCGCGCTGCTGGGTAACGCTTTTGGTGGCTCTGATGAGGAAAATACCACTCGGGTTTTTGTTCGGGATAACCTAGGCGTTTTTGATACACTAAAGCAAATAGCAGTACAATCTGAGCTGAACTGGCAAATGCAGACCACCGCCATCAGTGAACAACAGGTCAAGACCGAACTAAAAACTAAGGAAAACACCGCCTATATTTTTCTGGACAAGCGGGCGTTAAATGAGGGTGTAATACCCGTTTATACCAGTGAAGAAATTAATTCGGCCTTTATGAATCAGATTCAAGTGTTGCAGGGGCCCATTAAAACCTTGCAGATGAAACAACTGGGGCTCTCTGATGAGCAATTGGCTGTGATTTCTAAAGGGGTTGTCTTTAAAGAAATAGCAGCTACCGACGATGAAAGGGGCTTGGGGGCAGATGCCCTGGAACGCATTGTACCAGGGGCCTTTGCCGGAATTATTTTACTTTCCATCATCTTTTCCGGCATGTATATCTTCCAAAGTGCCTCCCAGGAAAAGAAGGATAAAGTGGCGGAAATTATTTTATCATCACTGACGCCGGGGGAGTTAATGCAAGGCAAAATTATTGGCTATTTTATTCTGGGAATGATTCAGTCGCTGGTTATGCTGGGGTTTGCCATTCCCTTCATTCTCTGGAAATTAGATCTGAACATTGTAGAATACCTACTGGTGCCGAAAGTTATTTTGTACCTTATTATCGCCATTTTGGGGTATTTGCTATTTGCAGCTTTGTTTGTGGGCATTGGAGCCACCATGGAGGATATGACATCGGCGGGCAACTTCCAAGGTCTGGTGATGATGTTGCCATTCTTGCCCGTAGTGTTTATTGGCCCAGTGGTTAATGATCCCAGCGGGCTCGTTGCCAAAATTGGCACCTTCATTCCCTTCTCCACTCCCGGTGTGTTACTGTTGCGCCTGTCCTTACTGGAAGAATGGCCCTGGGTGGAAATCATCATTGCCTTGGCAATCTTACTGGTTAGTATTTGGTTCTTTATGAAACTGGCCGGTAAAATATTTAAGACCGGTATTTTGATGTACGGTAAAAATGCCACCCCGCAGGAAATTTGGAAATGGCTGCGGGCTTAAAAAATTGTCACGGGGACTGTCCCCGTGACAGCGAGATTATTTGGTGGCCAATTGGGCGCCAAATTCAAAGGCCCGCTCACAATCTTGGGGAAATGCCTATAACCTTCATAAACTAGCTACTCCATCATTAAAAAATATGTATAACTTAGATGACGGCATTTTTGAAGTACTATACTTTGACAAAGCAACGGCCACCATTTCTTCCTTTACCAGTGAGCCAGTATCATTTGAAATATAAGAAGGGTACAATGAAGGCACGCACATTAGATATGCGTGCCTTATATGTTAGCAATCGATGATGGGTAGATCTTTATCTATAATACCTAGATCTTCAAGAGCCATCATGGCTTCGCGAAGCACGTGATCGGCCAATAATGGATCAATGACACTGAGGGCAGTACAATTGTCAATTAATTCCCGTGCAGTGGCTTTAAAATTGCGGATATCTTCTGTGGCAGCAATGGCCTCTTGGTTAAATCTTTCCAGCCTGGGGATGAGGAAAGCATTAGGTAACCCATCTCCGAAGGCACAGGGGAGGGATTTGCGTTCTAGTAATTTTTCAGGTAGTAAGTAGTTTTCAAAGGAACGAGGCACCACCATAGACTCTAAATCACCGGCCTGTAGGCGCAATGTTTCAAAACGTTTGGCAAAATCCTTGGCTTGTTCCACCAGGTTTCTTTCGGAAGGATCCAGTAAATGAGCGATAAATCTAGCGTGGTCACCCATGATGCGCAGCCAAAAGACATCTTCTTGCAGTAATTCTTCGGCTATGGGCAGTTTAATGCCATTTTGTAGCCGCAGCAGAATGGTACGAAATCTAATTGCTTCTCTGCGGATATGATCAATTAACAATTGATAATTAAAACCACCCAGTTTACACCGCACTAGCAACCCCAGCACATCGCTTTTGTACTCAATAATTTTATCCAAGGCTTCGATAACCACTTGATTTAATTTAGCCACTGCTTTGGCCTGGCGCGGTGCTTCGTCAGCAAGTTCTCTCAACTCACTAAATAAATCTTCCAGTTTTTTGGCCCGTGCAATTAATTCAGTGGCATCACAGGGCAGACCTAGCCTGATAAACAAAGCATGCTCTTGCATAATGCGCAGCCAAAACTGATTTTGCCGCAGTGATTCGTTAATAAAGTCCTGAGATGTATTCACTAAATAATTCCTCCTTTCATTTTTAATATTATATGGAAAATATTGGTATGCGTTCTGCCTAAATTTTAATACACTAAAGTGCCGCCTGGTATCCATTAACAACCGCCCCTTACTTTTTTATAGCAAAGGCGATAAATATTATGTATTAAAATTAACCAAACTTTTCTAAAAATTATTATAAATTGTCAGTTGTCATACTTAATTTATTAGAAAATTGTGATAATATTTTATCGCGACGTCGTATATTGTAGGAAAGGGGAAGATATTGTTGAAATTTAACATTGGTCAAAAAATCATTGCCTGCTTTATAGCGGTGCTAATAATTAATACATTGGTATTGACACTGTATACATTGCCAAAGTTTGAAAAAACCATCTACCAAGAAAAACAAGTAAACATGCGGGAAAAGGTAGAAACCGTCACTTCAATGCTCAATTACTACCATGGCTTGGAGACCGAAGGCCGGTTAACCACCGAACAAGCCCAACAAATGGCCCGGGAAGCCATTAGAGTGATGCGTTACGATGGGGATAATTATTATTGGATAGACACCACCGATGTAATTAACGTGTTAATGCCATCAGATCCGGAAACCGAAGGTAAAAGCCGCATGAACGAAACCGATACCAATGGTAAGTATATGATAAAAGAAATGGTGGCCGGAGCCATCGGTAACCCCAAGGATGGTTTTTACTATGACTATTGGTTTCCCAAAATGGGAGAAGAAGAACCATCCCCCAAAGGCAGTTATGTAAAACTCTTTGGGCCTTGGAACTGGGTTGTGGGCACAGGCATATACTTAGATGATCTGGAAACAATGGTTGCGGCGGAAAAAAGAGAACAACTAATGATTAACGGCTCCTTAATGCTAATGACGCTGGTACTATTGACTTTATACTCTAATAAATATATAAAAAAACCAATAGTCACCATGATGGCGGGAGCCAAAGAATTTGCCACCGGCAATTTCACCAACAATATTGAGGTTAAAAGCCAAGATGAACTGGGTGAATTGGCAACGGCATTAAATCATATGGCTGACAGTTTAAAAGCATTAATTCAGGACATCTCCGAAAATGCCCACCGGTTAGCGGCCCACAGTCAACAATTGGCAGCGTCCAGTGAAGAAGTAAGTGCCACCACCGAAGAAGTGGCCAGCACCACCGTTGAAGTATCCGCCATGTCAACCCAAAGCGCTGACAATGCCAATAGTGCGGCTGAGGAAAGCGAAAAAGTAGTACAGATTGCCCAAGCGGGCAATCAATCGGTAACCAACACCATTAATAAAATCAATCAGATAGCTG
>JBAIYS010000012.1 GCA_036763105.1 Peptococcaceae bacterium 1198_IL3148
TTGCCCCTTGAGATGCAAGTGGTGTTCCAATCCGGAGGGTCTGGAAAGGAAATATCAGGTGATGTTCAAAGAAGATTTGTGTGTTAACTGTGGCAACTGTATTCCTATTTGTCCCGCCCACATCCATAATTTCCAGGACACAACAGGTGGCCCGAAGCACAAAATAAACAGAACCGTTGATTGTGTTGGTTGCAGAAAGTGTGAAGCTGTATGTCCGAAACAGGCACTATCTGTGGTGGGCTCGGATAAAACCATTTCCCAAGTGATGGATATCATCCAGCAGGATATGCCTTTCTACATGAGCTCAGGCGGAGGAGTCACTCTTGGAGGAGGGGAAGTGACAGCCCAGCCGGAATTTGCCACCAACCTGTTGACGGAATGTAAACGGCTGGGCATTCACACAGCCATTGAAACCTCTGGCTATGCAAAATTAGACAACCTGCTTCTGATGGCTCAGTTTATTGATTTGTTCCTCTATGATCTTAAGCACATTGACTCAGAGCGACATTATGAACTTACCGAGGTACCTAATGAACGTATTCTGGATAACCTAACGGAACTTATCCACCGGGGTTACCACGTGAAAGTCAGGATGCCCCTTATAAGGGGGCTGAATGATAGTGAAGAAACCATCCGCAGAACCTTGGAGTTTCTACAGACTTTCAAATATTATAAAAACTTTTTAGGTATAGACTTGCTTCCTTATCATAAATTGGGCATCAACAAGTACAAGCAATTGGACATGCAGTATGCCATTACTGAAGATTTGAGTTTCAAAGCAGAAGAGTTAAATAAAATTGAAGAGTTTATTAAGGGTTATGATCTAAAGGTGGAAGTAATTAGACATTAAATGCTATGGATCGGAGGGAATTCTATGGGAGTGGGCGGTGAATTTGATAAAAAACGTATTATTCAAGAATCTGTACCGGGTAAGCAAGTTACTTTGGCCCATATCATAGCTTCCCCTGTACAAGATTTATATGAACGCTTGGGTATTGAAGAGAAAGGTGCCGTTGGAATTTTAACCCTAACCCCCTGTGAGACAGCAATCATAGCAGCAGATATAGCCACCAAGACATCCGCTGTAGAGATCGGTTTCCTAGACCGGTTTACTGGATCCCTGGTGATTTCCGGGGATGTTGCCAGTGTGGAATCAGCCATGATTGCTATAAATGGCACCTTGGAAAAGCTGTTAAGCTTTACCCCGGCCCAAATCACGCGCACATGAAAAAACGGATCTTGGTGGTGGGGCCAAGCAAAGCTGGTAAAAGTAGCCTAGTGAATATTCTAAATGATTCCACCAAACCATTGAAAAGTACCCAGGAAATTTTTTACGGCAAAAACACCATTGATACACCTGGTTCCTATATAGAAAACCCTTCGATGTACAGGTACCTAATTGCCACGGGGCAATCAGCATGCCACGTGCTAATGTTAATAGATCAATCCAGACCCATTGAGGTATATCCGCCGGGCTTTGCCAAATCCTTTACCTGCCCGGTCTCCGGGGTCATTACCAAGATTGATTTAGCTTCGGAAAATGCCGAGCTATGTGTTGAACAGCTAAAAAGAATTGGTATTAGTAAACCTTTTTTTCGGATTTCTATAAAAGATGATATAGGCATAAAAGGCTTAAAGCACTATTTACTTGGAAAACTAGAAATCCTTAAAAAGTGATTTCATCATATATATAATCTGGTCGCGGGACCTAAGGAAAGGGAGGTAAGGCAATGAAATGAAATTTATCACCGAAATGGAATTGCGAGATTTATATAAGATAGCTCCCTTTACCACCTATGCCCTGGAACCAGATACCAGGATTACGCCGGGGGCAAGGCAATTTCTTGTGGACCACCGGGTCACCTTAGTACAAGCCCAGCCCATTGCCAGCAGTAAAAAGAACGGCGATCAATCTAAGCGGGGACAAGAAAGCTGGTCTATCCTAAGGCTACGACGGAAAATGGAGAGCATTGAATCGCTGTTTATGCTAATTACCGCCGAACTTTTATACTCCGGGGCGGTGGATCTGGCTGACGAAATCCAAGCCCTGGGCAAATGTTTTCGGGAGATCAAAAGGGCTGAGCGGGAACAGTTAACCCCAGAAGACATTCAGTTTTGGGGTTGGTCAGAACAAGAAATTAGAGCAAGACCCACAAATTTGGAATTTGACATAAGTGACTATCACCTAGGGTTGGAAAATGGCAAAGAACTTACCATATTAAACTATTTACGGACCTCACTTCGCGAGGTGGAACCGGCCATTTTAGAAGCCTATTGGGATGAGGATAAACAAGCTTGCCTACGGCAAGACCTAATCGATCAGCTTTATTTAAGCATTAATAAACTCTGCATAATGATGTGGAAATGTCTGGGGGGACAAAAATGGAAGGGGTAAATCCGTCTTTTCAATACTGCGATCAAATGGTTCGTGATTTTGAGAAGGTCATCAAGACACCCATATTGAATAAATCCTCCGTTTATTACACCGGTATTGACTTGGGAACAGCCTACGTTGTACTGGCAGTTTTGGATGAAAATTACCAGCCTGTTGCTGGGGCCTATCGCTTTGCCAGTGTTGTCAAAGATGGTATGGTGGTGGACTACATCGGTGCCATTCGGATAGTCAAAGAACTTAAACAAGAGCTGGAGCAAAAACTGGGTATAGAGCTGGTTTATGCAGCAGCGGCCCTGCCACCGGGAACCTTTGACATTGACTCAGGTGTCATTAAGCATGTAGTGGAAGGGGCCGGTTTTGAAATTACTAACTTGTTAGACGAGCCTACGGCGGCCAATGCGGTACTGAAAATAAAAGATGGTGCCATTGTAGATATCGGTGGTGGCACCACCGGGGTAACCATTCTAAAGGATGGCAAGGTGACTTATGTTGCCGATGAGCCTACAGGTGGCACGCATTTCTCACTGGTAATTTCTGGGGCATATAAAATGCCCTTTGACGAGGCGGACCAATATAAGCGAGATTTTAAAAACCATCGGGAGTTAATCCCGGTGTTACAGCCGGTAATCGAAAAGGTATCATCTATTATCAGCCGGCATGTTAGCCAATATCAAGTGCAAGAAATCTATCTAGTGGGTGGAACCTGTTGCTTAGAAGGAATTGAAACTATTATCGCCAAACAAACCGGCCTTCCTACTTATAAACCGCAAAACCCTATGTTTGTGACACCCTTGGGAATTGCACTGAACTGCACACAGGAAAGCCTTTAGATGGGAGTGACCACTGCATGGAATACCGCATGATAAAATCCCCGTCCCGGGGAACCTTAGATATTCTGTTGCGACGTAAAGGTTCTGCTTCAACCACCCCCATAGATAACTATGATGCCATCGGTCTGATTCAGGGGCGGCTAATCGATATGGTCTTTGCTGCAGATATTGCCGAAAAGGCCGCAGGGGTAGTGGTGGAGGACATTAAAGGTCATTGCCCACAGAATCTAATTATGATTGCCATATTCGGTGATACCGCCTCGGTGGAGGCAGCCATCACAGAGATAAAATATAAATTGAAAGAAATAAAAACAGGTGGTACTTTATGATAGCAGCAAAGGTAATTGATAACATCTGGGCAACCAGAAAAGCAGACTCTCTAAGAGGGCTGAAATTTATGCTGGTGGAGGTCATCGGTGGTACTGAGGCTGGTCGCCTCCTCATAGCTGCGGATACCATCGGTGCCGGTATTGGTGAACGAGTTCTGGTCTGCACTGGTAGCTCCGCCCGCAAAATGCTGGATAGAGATAATATACCCATTGATGCTGTTATTGTAGGCATCATCGACGAGGACTGTTTGTTTTAAGAAATCCGGAGGTGGAAAAGCTTGGATTTGCTGAACTTAATTAAGGCTGCAGGAGTTATCGGGGCTGGGGGAGCTGGTTTTCCGACTCACGCCAAACTAACCTCTAAGGCCGAGTATATATTGCTTAATGGAGCTGAATGTGAGCCTTTGCTTAGGGTGGATCAGCAATTGATGGAGCTGTATCCCGATCAAATTATCAAGGGACTGGAAGCCACCGGGAGGTATATAGAAGCCCGCAAAGCCTTTATTGGTATCAAGGGTAAGCACAAGGAAGTCGTTGCCCTCTTGCGAGAAAGAATCGCCGCACTGGATCTGGCAAATTATATGGAAGTGATGGAACTCCAGGATAGGTATCCGGCTGGTGACGAGCAGGTTCTTGTTTATGAACTTACAAAAAGAGTTGTTCCGGAGACAGCCATTCCGTTAAAAGTGGGCTGTGTAGTGATCAACTCAGAAACAGCATTGAATATATTTCATGCCATTGCCGGCAAACCTGTCACCGAAACATATGTTACGGTGGCAGGGGATATCCCCCGTCCCATGACTGTAAAAGTACCGGTGGGCCTAGCCCTGCGGGAATTATTTAAACAATGCGGAATAGATAACTTGGATGATTATGCCGTGATAGATGGCGGACCGATGATGGGTTCTGTGTTGACTGACCTAAATGGACAGGTAACGAAAAAAAGCAAAGGCTATGTACTGCTTAAAAAAGAGCATTTCCTCATTGGCAGAAAATCTGTCAATATCAACCAAGCTAGGCTGATCGGTAAAACTGCCTGTGAGCAGTGCCGGATGTGTACCGATTTGTGTCCCCGTTATCTATTAGGACATAATATTCAGCCGCATAAATTAATGCGAGCCATTAACTATAACCTGGACATTAAAGAACAACAAATAGCTCAATTGTGTTGTGAATGTAATGCTTGCGAATTGTTTTCTTGCCCCGTCAATTTGCATCCCAAATCAGTCAATGTTCATTTTAAGAAAAAGTTGGCAGAGCAAGGCATTCGTTATCAACCGACCCAGGTGGAATTCAAACCCCGGGCAGCCAGGGAATACCGCCTGATCCCAAGCAAACGCCTGATTGCCAAAATTGGTTTAACAACTTTTGATAAACCAGCACCCATGACTGAGATGGATTTTAATCCGGAAACCATAGAAATTCCTTTAAGACAGCACATCGGAGCACCTGCTATACCTGTTGTAGCTGTAGGTGAACAGGTAAGAGCTGGTCAACTAATTGCAAAGGTTCCAGACAATAGTCTTGGGGCTGCGGTGCATGCCAGCCTCGATGGAACCGTTATCGAAAGTACAGCTAATTCTATCGTGATAAAGGTGGGTTCTTATGTATAGGGCAATAGGAATGATCGAACTTTCAAGTGTTGCAAAGGGGATTTATGCCACAGATCTGATGTTGAAAACGGCCTACGTGGAAATAGTCAGTGCAACCTCTGTCTGTCCCGGAAAATATATTGCCATCATCCATGGAGACGTTGCTGCCGTAGAAAACTCCATCAGTGTGGGTGAAGAAACAGCAGGCGAGTATCTAATCGATAGCTTTATTTTGCCCAATGTTCATCCAGCAATTTTCCCGGCCATTACGGCCACCACCATACCGGATGAAAAAGGGGCACTGGGCATTATGGAGTCTTTTTCCATGTCCTCCATGATTATTGCAGCCGATGCTGCACTTAAGGCTGCGGATATACAAGCCCTAGAATTACGCTTGGGCAGAGGACTTAGCGGCAAGGCTTATTTCACTTTCACCGGAGATGTTGCCGCCGTGCAGGCATCTATCGATGCCGGTAAAACACTGATCGCTGAAAAGGGCCTATTGGTAGATGTGGAGGTAATTCCTTCCCCTTCCGACAGATTGTGGGAATCACTGTACTAATAAAGGTCAATGCTTCACGGACAAAGGCCAGCGAAAGGAGGTGTTTCCTTGAAAAAGCTTGTCTGTGCGGACGCCGTCGAAACAGCGGCGGAAAATGGACAAAAGGTGTTCTATGTAGAGTGTAATACCATCATCACACCCGCTGCCAGGGATCTAGCCAAGGAACTGGGTGTAGAATTTGCAGATGCTTCATCTTCTTCAGAAATGCACAGATATAATGATAGTGCTCTAGGCAAGAAAGTATGCCAGGATAAATCCATAGATAAGGATTTGATTGTTCAAATCGTAAAAGCAGTGTTAGCCAGCAGCCTCTTGGCCGGCAACTCTACTGAATATCCAGGACCACCCTTTCAAGCAGAGGGTGACCCGAAAAGTGGACTAAAAATTGTGCGTGGCAGGTCGGTGAAATACCAGCCCTTCGATACCGGGGATCCCAGTGCCAACGTAGCTTACCGTGAAGTGATCAGCAAAGCTAATTCTCAAATGAGCGCGGGCTTTTTAACCATTGAGAAATCAAGCCTTGATTGGGAATTGTGCTGTGAGGAGATTAACATCATTCTCGAAGGAAACCTATCCATAACAATGGATGGTGTAACCTATGAAGCTTACCAGGGGGATGTACTTTTCGTACCGAAAGGTTCCAAAGTAACCTGGAGTTCTTCGGGGTATGTGAAGCTCTTTTACGTAACCTACCCGGCAAACTGGTCAGATCTGATGGCGCAACCATAGGAGGTTAGGCTATGCAGGCCCTTGGACTAATAGAAACAAAAGGTCTTATTCCTGCCATTGAATGTGCAGATGTGATGCTAAAAACGGCACAGGTGGAACTGGTGGAGAGAACCTTTGTTGGCAGTGGACTGGTAACCATAACGGTAACCGGTGACGTGGGAGCTGTGAAAGCCTCGGTGGAAGCAGGGGCGACGGCGGTTAAAAGAATAAATCCTTTGTCCTTGATATCCCAACACGTCATTCCCAGACCCCATCCGGATGTTGAAGGAATTCTAGGGGGAAAAGAAAATACTACCGAGGAACCACCAATGCCTGAGCCACCCCAAGATGAGCCGGGCTTGGCTCAAAAACCTGTGCAAACAACAGAAAATCCAGAGCAAATGCCGAAGCATTTCAATAAAGAGGCCTTTGATGCCTTTGTAGAAGAATTTGGACTTGAAAAAACCATTACCGTCCTGAAAATGCTACCCGTGGTAAAACTACGGAATTTGGCAAGGGAATACAAAGAACTGGACATAGCAGGCAGAGCCATATCGAAAGCAAAAAAAGACTTACTTGTAAAGAAACTGGCGGCGCATTACCAAAAGGAAACAAATAAATAGTTTTTATACAAATAAGTATCTGGAGAGAGGGATAGTAATTTGGAAACATTCGATTATGATTTGCAATCGGTGCAAGAGGCCAGAAATCTTGCCCGTCAGGCCAAACTGGCACAAACTGAACTTGCAAAATTTGATAGCGGGCAGATTGACAAGATAATTTGCAATATGGTAAGGGTAGCGGAGGAAAATGCAGTTTCCCTAGCTAAAATGGCAGTGGAAGAAACAGGTTTTGGCAAGGTAGAGGATAAGACCTTCAAAAACCAGCTTGCCTCCACCGAACTATATAAATTTATCAAACCCATGCAAACCATTGGGATTATAAACGAGGATAAGGCCAACAAAGTGGTGGAAATTGCTGAGCCGGTGGGACTTTTAATGGGGATTGTTCCATCAACCAACCCCACATCTACAGCTATCTATAAAGCCATTATTGCCATTAAATCCCGTAACGGCATAATTTTTTCACCCCATCCTTCGGCCCTGAAATGTACATCCCAAGCAGCTAAGTTGATGCACGATGCAGCAGTGGCCGCAGGCGCGCCTGCCAACATTATTGGTTGTATCACCAAGCCATCTATGGTTGCAACTAATGAACTAATGAAATGCGATGAGGTGGACATGATTATTGCCACCGGTGGCACTGCAATGGTTAAGGCCGCCTATAGCGCGGGCAAACCAGCACTGGGTGTAGGCCCGGGCAATGTGCCGGCCTATATTGAAAGAACTGCCAATGTGCAAAAGGCAGTTAGAAATATTATTACCAGTAAAACCTTTGACAATGGCACCATCTGTGCCTCCGAGCAAGCGGTAATTGTGGAGGAATGCATGCGGGATCAGGTTATGGAGGAGTTCCGGCGTCAGGGTGGCTACTTTATGAGCCCCGAGGAAACTGAAAGGGTTTCCCAAAAATTGTTTGTTCGCGGCCATGCCATGAATGCTAAGTTTGTAGGACGCTCGGCAGCGGTTATTGCAGAAAATGCCGGTATAACCATTCCCCCAGGAACGAAAGTTTTGCTGGGTGAACAAAAGGGTGTAGGCAAAGATTTTCCCCTGTCCTTTGAAAAATTAACAACTGTACTAGCCTTTTACACAGTAAAAGATTGGGAAGAAGCTTGCGATGTGTGCATCAAACTATTGAAAAATGGTGGTGTGGGTCATAGCCTTGCCATTCACACGGAAAACCCCGAAATGGCTATGAAATTTGCCATCAAACCGGTGTTTAGAATCCTAGTAAACACACCCTCCACCCATGGTGGCGTGGGTGTCAGCACTGGGCTGGCTCCTGCTTTCACACTGGGTTGCGGTACCTGGGGCGGAAGTGCAACTTCCGATAATGTAACCCCTATGCACTTAATTAATAAAAAACGTGTTGCCTACGGAATCAAGGAGTGTGCAGAAAATACCAATACTTCCGATTCAGACAGCGTGGCACAGGTACTGAGCAATAGTGCCATCGGTGAAGATCAGATTATGAATGTGGTAAATGAAGTCATTGCGCTATTGCAAAAAAAGAGGTGACAACTAAGGTGGGTAAGTACGACGCTTTAGCAGAACTTCTGCTGGAAGTTATCCGAGAAGGGGGGTATTTACAAAAGAAAGACAACTCCATACCCGTGGGAATATCCAACCGTCATGTTCATCTTTCCCAAGCAGATTTAGAAATTCTGTTTGGTGCGGGATACCAATTGACTAAAACCAAGGATCTTTCTCAACCTATGCAATTTGCCTGTAAGGAAACCGTGACTGTTTGCGGACCTAAGGGTGCCATTGAGAAAGTCCGCATTCTCGGCCCAGTAAGAAAGCAAACCCAGGTAGAAATACTTCAGGCAGATTGTTTCAAACTTGGTATTAAAGCGCCAGTGAAAATGTCTGGGGATTTACAAGGAACTCCAGGAATCACTCTCATCGGCCCCAAAGGAAGTATCTATCTAGACAAAGGTGTGATCATTGCCCAAAGACATATTCACATGACACTGGAAGATGCCAAAGGCTTTGGTGTAACAGATGGAGAACAGGTAACCATTGAAGTGGGTGGATTCCGGGGAGGAACATTATCAAATGTAGTTATCAGAGCCAATAATAGCTCCGCCCTTGAATGTCATATCGACATGGAAGAAGCCAATGCCCTTAATCTTGGTCCAAACTCAACAGTTAAAATAATAAAATAAAATTATAGGAGGAAACAAAAATGAGTAAATCAGAAGCTTTAGGATTAATCGAAACCAAAGGTTTAGTAGGAGCAATTGAAGCAGCAGATGCTATGGTTAAAGCTGCTAACGTTTCACTTATCGGTAAAGAACATGTTGGCGGTGGTTTAGTAACTGTTATGGTAAGAGGCGACGTTGGTGCTGTAAAAGCTGCCACCGATGCTGGTGCTGCCGCTGCCCAACGTATTGGCGAACTAATCTCCGTTCATGTTATTCCTCGTCCCCATGGCGATGTAGAATTAATTCTCCCTTCCGTAAAGCAAGAAGCATAGTAGCCATTGGCTAGGAAATATTTTAGGGGCTGTCTCAAAAATGAGGCAGTCCTTTAACATTTACTGTTAATCATTTTTACCGCCAAAGGACTACGGAGGGTTATGCCTATTTACATTTCCATAGGGGTATTGTATTATGAAAATGTCAAAAAACCGCTTTATTTGACATATTTGTGGATAAAATTGGAGATGTAGAGGACATGAACAATTATCACAAAACACTAAAAAACTCGATAAATCCAAATATCTATTCTCGCTATAGCGGTCTTTTATCCCTATCCAATATTTCCTTGCAACTTATCGATACCGGTGGTGAGATCTTGCTTGAGTTCAACCCATCCCCGGATTTTTGTAAACAGATCTGTCAGAATAATGATACACAGATATGTTCGGATTACCTTTCTAGACTAAAACCAGGCCAAAGGGATCGATTCACCTGTGGGTATGGACTAACTAATATTATTTTGCCAGTGACAGATAACGACGAAACCCTAGGCTATGTCACCGGGGCACAGGTATATTTACCTGAAAATGAATATCAGAAATATTTAATTAACATCGCGGCTATGGCAAAGGATAAAAAACTAGAACCGGAAATTATTGCTAAAGCCATTGCAGCCATCAAAACCATCGAAAAAAATAAGGTTGATGTTCATGAACAACTGTGCAACCATATAGCCCAAAATATCTCTTACGAGTTTTCTCAAAGCGTCCATAGTACAGATAAGGCCATAGCAAGATTATCTATAGAAAAGGAAATGCTGGAAAAAAAGATCATTGATCTCGAGGCAAAGAACAAGTCTTTGGTAATTAACCCTCATTTCCTATTTAATACTTTGAATTCTATAGCGCGTATCGCGTATTTTGAAAAATCCCATACAACGGAAGAACTTATTTATTGCCTTTCTGACTTATTGAGATATAACCTAAAGCAGGATGATGAATTACACACCATCGGGTCTGAGATTGATAACATCGAAAAGTACCTTTATATTCAGAAAGTAAGGTTCAAAAGTCGTTTGGAGTACGAGATATCTATTGCTGACGACATTAAACACCATAGAATACCCAATATGGTTATACAGCCCATTGTTGAGAATGCCCTTATCCATGGCATTTCCCCTAAAAGGGATGGAGGTAAGATAAAAATCTATGCAGAAAAATATAAGGATCATATCAAGATCTACGTCTCAGATAATGGAAATGGCTTTCCAGAGGAAGTGCTACAGGGGCTACAACAATCGCAAAGTAAACTGGGAATAGGTTTTCGCTGTACCGACAACCGACTGAAAAGATATTTCGGGGAAAATTACGGCTTGAAAATTGCCAAATCGGATTACAGCGGAAGCACTGTCATTATTTTAGTTCCTACCAAAACCAATGCGAGGTGATAGTAATGGCCGTGGTTTTAATTGTGGAAGATGAATTGCTCGAATTGGAGTTTTTGCAATCCATTGTGTCTGAAGAACTTCTTGCTGAGGATAAAGTGCTCACTTGTCAAGATGGCATTCAGGCTGTCCAATTAGCAAAACAGTATCGGCCAGATATCATTTTGATGGATGTACAGATTCCTGAAATGGGAGGCTTAAGTGCACTTCAAGAAATCAGGAAGTTTTTGCCCCGGGCATCTGTATTGATCCTGTCGGCCTATTCAGATTTTTCCTTTGCACAAACTGCAATTCGCCTCCGTGTTCAGGATTATTTGCTAAAACCTATTAGACCCTCTGCCTTTAGACAGCTATTCCGCGATCTATTGACCACTGTAGCTACAGAACAGGAACTTGCAGATGAAGAAATTATGGAACTAGAAACCGAGGGTAATCAAAGGGATTTTATTAAAAAGGCCCTGAAATATATTCACGACAATTTTACACAAAAGTTAACCCTGCAAAGTGTTTCGGCCAATGTATTTTTAAATCCCCAATATTTTAGCCGTATCTTTAGAAGAGAGGTCGGGGTCAGCTATACAGATTATGTAAATAAACTACGCATAGAGTATGCTTGCAAATTATTAGAAACCACAAACTATCCCGCCTATCGCATTTCCAGCGAATGTGGTTTTACAGACCCCTCTTATTTTAATCGTGTCTTTGTCCAGCAAATGAATGTGACCCCCAAGGCATATCGACAGAAATATTTAAGGGACAATGGGGATAACGGCGGAATTATATGAAAAAAGAAAAGAACTTTTTGCGTTTGCTGAGGTAGCTACAGCATCTGAGGAACAAAAACAATGATAGAAGCATTAAACTAACGTAAAAAGTGAACGTGTTAACAGCACACGTATCAAAACACAAAAAAACCGTAGGACATTTTCCCACGGTCTTGGTATATATATATACAACAGATTAAAAGTTTGTTACGCCAGTTATTTAAATAATTTTGGTATAAAGATAAACAGTTTAGCTGAGGTACGACCGGCATTAGGTGGTTTTGTAATGCTTTTAAGTATCAGAATTAGTTATTTCGTTATCGATCAAAATTTGAAGTATTATGCCAGCCATTTCTCGCCAAGGAATCTGAGGATAATAACTCCTGAATTCTTTAGAAATATTCTTTGTCCGCATACAAAAATATCGAATCCGAACTCTCTATAAATCCATAACATACTTGTTTCGCATCAAAGAGGGGTACCGTAGAAATGAATGATCGATTGATAGAGGATTTATACAGTTCAGCGTAGTAGCTAATGAATAAAGAAGAAGTACAATAAAAAGTTGTCATATAAATTAAACTACCGCCTAAAATTGGGCGGTTATTTCTTTTGCATACAGTGTATTATTTAGTGTCAATTTGTACCTGTTGAGCAGGAATTCTTAACTTAAATGTATAAAGTTTATTTATAGAAAATTTCACAAATTCGAATAAAAGAAGTAATGAAATTAGTAGTAGAATTAAAACCATACAAGTTCACTGTACAGGTTGTTAGAACAGGGTTGAAGAAACTGGAGGAAGAAGTAATACTATACCTAAAAAAATATGAAGATCGCTAACTATGAGTTTGAGTTTATTGCTGAAAAGAACAAATACACCTACCCAATTATATTGGCTCTACATTGCGTAAGAATAGAGTTTCTTACTCCGGGACGTTTGATTAAAGATGGCAAATTGGTGAATACACTGACTTTTGATATATTAATAAGAGCACTGCTTAGACGCATAATATGGCTTGCTCGATACCACTGCAGTACGGACATTAATTTAGACTATAAAAGTATTATCAAAAAATCACAGAATATTAAGATTGTATTCATAAATAATAATAATTTAGTTAATTAAAAGGGAGTGTTGGCTATTAGTACAGGTAAACACTTTATAACCTCTTTGGGCACGGGTAATTACGAACAGTTATATTACTTCGAAAATGATAAGCAGCACTATACTGCTTATGCACCGGTTGCGGTAGCCGCATTAAAAAATCTTGCAGGTGCAAAAGCCAGTATACTAGTAACCCAAAAAGCACGAGAAAAACATTACAACCAATTAGCAGGGGAATTAACTGCTTTGGGCTTAAATCCTCAACCGGTGGACATACCGGATGGGATTAGCGAAGAAGAAATATTTAAGATTTTTGAGATTATTACAGCTCAGGTATCAGAAGGTGAACGTATTACTTTGGACGTTACCTTTTCACTGCGACACCTACCTTTTGTTTATTTAGCAGCCCTTATTTACATGGTCGGTTTAAAACAAGTTAAGCTTGAGGGAATATACTACGGAGCCTTTGAACTAAAACAGGATCAAGTATCACCCATTTTAGAGATAACTTCTTTGTTTAGGCTGATTGAATGGTACCACGGCCTATCCAATGCACGCCAAGAAGGTGACTTTAGGGCGCTGGGAAGGTTGCTCAACGGAGATATAGGGCGGTTATATAAACAAGGAGCAGGTGATGCTAACTTTTCAAAAGTAAGTAAACTGATGAATAAGTTAGGCTTTTACCTTGCGTCAGTGTTGCCTATGGAGGTCGGACTTAACAGTAAAGATGTATCTTCTCTTCTGAAAAAAGAATTCCAATCAACTACCGGTACCGCCTATGCAGCACATATGGCGATGAATAGTTTAAGTCAATTGCTTGATCGGTGGAAGATTTCAGGTGATGACGATCAGGAAATAGCTAAAGGTTATATAGAGATTACCGAGGAAGAACTGGAACGTCAGTTGAGACTGGCAGAATGGTATATTGAACGTATGAATGTACCTGCGGCTTTGCTGGTTATAAGAGAATGGATGATTACTAGAATGCAATTCGCATCTAACCATATAAACGATTGGTTAGGATATCATAAACGCAAAAAGTATGAACAAATTTTAAATGCACTTTCAGAGCGGGCCAAGCATGGGATTGGCAATGCTGTTGAAAAGGAACTGGCTTCAGTATGGCAATCCATTGCGAAACAGCGCAATAAATTTGCCCATGCAGGTATGCTTGAAAAGGAGGTAGATGTTTCAGCCGGTTTGGTTAAAAATTCAATTAAAAAATGCAGAGCTTTGCTTGAGAAGGATATACCCGCAGACCTGCCTTATCAAAATGGGGATTGCTATTTAATAACACCACTCGGTATGTCCAAAGGGGTGCTTTATACGGCTCTGACGTTGGTTAATCCTAATAAGTTAGTAATAATAACTTCGCTAAGGGCAGGGGAAAAAATCCCTGAGATAATGGAAATAGCTAAATTTACCCATCTAGAACCAATTCTGATTAATTTAACCGACCCCCATAACGGCTTTAATGAAGTAAAAGATTTGGTTGATTCCAATAAAGCGCTGGTTAAGGATTTGGCATTGGCGGGAAATGTGGTGGCAAATATTACAGGGGGAACAACTGCTATGCAATATGCCGTGGATAGGCTTGCCGATGAAATTAAGAAGCTTGGTACACCTGTAAAGAAGGTTGCGCTGGTGGATCGTCGTTCTTATGAAGAACAGCAGAAAAACCCATATGTATGCGGAGAGATGGTTGAATTGTAAAATAGTGCTTAAGGTGACATTATTCGCCAACTGGAAAAACTTTATATTGAACGTACAAAAACCGCAATCATAACCGGAGTGTTTTTGAGAACTGACAAGGAAACAATTGAAAAACGATTTGGCCAAGTAATTAAAGAGTTGGGGCGTAAAGTAAGTGTGCGTTACAAGAAGTAACACCGCACACTACTTTTTTCGGCAAACAGACACATCACGGTTCCAGAACATAAAAAAGCCTTTCTGGATTCCAGAAAGGCTTTTTTATATTGGTGTCGGAGGCGGGACTTGAACCCGCACCCTTTCGGACACGCCCCTCAAACGTGCGCGTCTGCCGATTCCGCCACTCCGACACGTCACATTGACAAAATTCATTATAGCATAGGAGAATTTTCTCTGCAAGAGTTTTTATTGAAATAGTATTACTAAGTGCCGTCGTAAAGGTATTTGTACACTTTATAGTTCCAATTTACCTTGCGAATATAATGTCTGGTTTCGGGGAAGGGGATTTGGTCTATGGTTTGTTCTTCACCGGTCCAATGTTGCTCTGCTAGCCACTTTTGTACATTGCCCCGACCTGCGTTATAGGCGGCCAATGTTAATACCTGACTGCCTTGAAACTCTTTATTTAAGTTAGCTAGATACCAAGCACCCATTTTAATGCTGGTTTGCGGGTGGTACAGTTTATCGGAGGTAAAATCCACCAGGTTCATTTGCTGAGCTATCCATTGACCGGTTTCGGGCATGATTTGTACTAAACCTCGGGCGCCGGCCTTTGAGGTGGCATCGGGATTAAAGTTGCTTTCGGTTTTGATTAAGGCGGCAAACAGAAATGGGTCTACGCCGTTGGCTATTGCTTGGTGGGTTATGGCTTGTCGATAGGGGAAGGGGTATAGTTCCCGTCCAAAGTCATCTATCTTTAAAAACAAGTATACTATTAAAAAAAGTAATAACAGGCGTTTAATTCTAATTCTTTTTTTACTTTTTTTTCTTAGCCGAACCAAAGATAATCAACTCCAACAATAGGTGCTTTATGGCAAATATATGCAGTAAATTTAATTGCTATCACCACAGGTGTATTGTATCCATAAATTTGTTACTTGGTTTAAGGTGTATTCTAGCGATTGGCTGTTGTCTATAATTTCATCGGCATATTTCATCCGTTCGGTTTCGCTCAACTGAGAGTTAATGCGTTGTAGGGCCTGTTCTTTTGATAATCCATCCCGCTCCATTATCCGCTGCAATTGCTCTGCTAAACTGACGTGTACCAGCCATACCTTGTCCACCAATTTATCAAGGCCAACTTCTATTAGCAGTGGCGCCACCAGTACCAGCATGTCTTTACCAGACTGTTGCTGCCTTTTAAACTGGTTGATTCTTTCCCGCACCACTGCTGTTATTTTGGGGTGGGTAATGGCATTTAGTTTAGCTAAGGCTAACTCATTGCCAAAAACAATGGCACCCAGTTGTTTTCTGTTTAAAGTGCCGTCGGTATGTAAAACCCCGGGCCCAAAAGTAGCAACAATTTCCTTTAGGGCCGGGCTGTTTGGGGTCACTATCTCTCGGGCTATCAAATCTGCGTCTATAATTTGTGCTCCCAACCGAGCTAGATGATTGGCTACGGTGGTTTTACCACTGCCAATGCCCCCGGTAAGTCCGATAATGTTCATCATATCACCTATAATGCTTTAATGTAGCTTCAGTAATCCTAAGGCGATTAAAATAAATCCCGGCAAAACCGCCATTTTTTTTCCGAGGCCGGTGGCAGCAAAGCCACTGCCCAACATCAACCCTGCATATGTTAACACAATATGACCTATCCCGACAACTATGGCCGTTAAAATTGGGTCAAATCCCATCATGGACACTGCAAACCCGGCACCAAAGGCGTCCATCGCCAGGGCCACCCCCAGTAACAGTGCTTCCCGGGGACTGATGGTGCCGGACTTATCCAGGTCAGCTTTGGATGGTTCCCGCAGTATTTGGATTACCAAGCCAAAGGCTTTGATGCGGATTTGCATGATCTTTTGCTCAGTGGTTTCAATAACTTCTTCCTTTTCAATGACGGGCAGTTTGTGATCCTGCCAGGATTGAACCAGTACCCAGACACCGATGGTTAACAGTATCAAACCGCCTAAACGATGGGCGAAGGCTTCGGAAAGGCATCCCGCCAGCACATGGCCTAAAGCCATTGATAGGCTGATGGATAATACAGACATCATGCTGATGATCAGCAGCGAGGTGATTGGTATTTTAATTTTTCTCACACCATAGGCCACTCCGGTTCCCAAAGCATCCATGTTCAGTGCCAAGGCAAAGACGATTATTGTGAGCAATTCCAAGGATTTTCCCTCCCATTTTGCGTTTGTCTTACTATATGGGAGGGATTGGTTGTTGGTGCATGTTTTACAGTTTAGCTCGGTTGTTGACATTGGGGGCAGTAGTATGAACTGCGGCCGCCCACTTTTTTGCGCAAAATCAGGTTGCCGCAGCGATGGCATGGTTCCCCTTCGCGGTTATATGCCTTCAGCAGATGCTGGTTACTGCCTTTATTGCCCAGGCCGTCAACGTAATCGCTAAAGGAAGTGCCGCGATTTTCAATTCCTTGGGTTAAAACGCCAACAATGGCTTGATAAAGGCGGGCCATTTCTTCAGCATTCAACTCTGCCGCCAACCGTTCGGGGTGAATTTGGGCGCGATGCAGCGCTTCATCGGCGTAGATGTTGCCCAGTCCGGCCACAAAGGTTTGGTTTAGCAGTAACGGTTTAATTTTAGTGCGCCTTTTTTTCAGTGTCTGGTGCAGGTAATCGATGCTGAAGTCCCCGGTTAACGGTTCCGGGCCCAAGTCCTTTAGACCGGATAATTTTTTTAATTCTGCAGTGGGCAGCAGGTTGATGCGGCCAAAGCGGCGCATGTCCGCAAAGGCCAACCGGCTTTGATTGTCAAAATGAAACAGTAGATGGGTGTATTTGGGCGGTGGCTGGTCAGGGGTAAGATAAACCAGCCGACCGGTCATGCGCAAGTGAATTACCAACGTCAGTTGGTCAGATAAATTAATTATTAGGTACTTGCCCCGCCGTTGTAGATTTTCTACCTGCAATCCGTTTAAAATTGCCCGAAAACTTTCCGGCTGGTGGTCAACCACAACACTGGGTGCCAATACTTCAACATCAGATATTTTAAGACCAATAATCAGTTTTTCTAAAGAACGTTTAACCGTTTCCACTTCGGGTAGTTCAGGCATGGCTATGTCTCCTTTTTACACCGGTTTTACTTCGTGCCAGTTGGGCCCCACTTTAACATCCACCACCAGTGGTACATCCAGCGCAATGGCGTTTCCCATGCAATCCCGTACCAACTCTATGAGCTCCGGTACTTCCTTTTCCGGCACGTCAAAGATCAATTCGTCGTGCACCTGCAGCATCATTTGGGCCTTTAACTTTCTTTTGACCAATTCCTGTTGGGTTCTAACCATAGCCAGTTTGATAATGTCTGCGGCGCTGCCTTGGATGGGTGTGTTCATGGCGGTGCGTTCCCCAAAGCTGCGGGCCATGCGGTTGGGACTGAAGAGGTCCGGCAGGTAACGGCGACGATTTAGTAGTGTAGTGACGTAACCCTTTTCCTTTGCTTCGGCTACCGTGCGGTCAATGTAGTCCTTGACACCGGGGCAGCGGGCAAAGAAGTTTTCAATGTACCGTTTGGCTTCGGCCCGGCTCACTTTAATATCTCGGGCTAATCCAAAGTCACTGATGCCATAGACAATGCCAAAGTTAACTGCCTTGGCTCGGCTGCGCATTTCTTTGGTCACCTCATTCGCCGGTACGCCAAATACTTCCGCGGCGGTGCGGGTGTGAATGTCCTGGCCGGTGTTAAAGGCCTCCAAAAAGCCGGCGTCCCCGGCAATATGGGCCAACACCCGCAGTTCAATTTGGGAATAGTCCGCCGTCAAAATGACATTGTGCTGATGCCGGGGCACAAAGACTTTGCGAATGCGCCGACCCAATTCCAACCGAATGGGGATGTTTTGCAAGTTCGGCTCGGCACTGGACAACCTGCCAGTGGCGGTCACCGTTTGATGCAATGTGGTGTGGATGCGACCGGTTTGGGCACTAATTAGGTTGGCCAGTCCATCGGCATAGGTGGACTTGAGTTTGGCCAATTGTCGGTGTTGTAAAATTTTGTCCACTATGTCATGTTTTTCGGCCAATTCTTCCAAAACTGAAGCATCGGTGGAGTAACCGGTTTTGGTTTTTTTAATCACCGGTAGTTTCAGCTTTTCAAACAAAATTTTACCCAACTGTTTGGGGGAGTTGATGTTAAACTCTTCGCCGGCCAGTTGATAAATCTCACTGGTTAAGGTGTCGATACTTTGGCCCAACTCGGCACTCATTTCGGTCAGTATGTGCTTGTCCACCGCCACGCCAATGATCTCCATATTGGCCAATATCTTTACCAACGGCAACTCCACTTCATAAAACAACCGCTCCTCCTGCAGATCCTGCAGTTTTTGGTGTAATTTAGGCACCAGTTTATGAATGGCATCGGCACTGGCGGGCAAAGCCACTTCGCCCTCGGTGGGCAGCACCACACCCAGCTTTTCCATGGCAATGTCCGTTAAGTCCAGGTTGGGCGAGGCCGGATTCAACAGGTAAGAGGCCACCATGGTATCAAAACCCAGTTTTTCGATGCCGATGTCATGGCGGTGCAGCAACCAAAGGTTGTGTTTGCCATCATGACAGTAGATGGAAATTTGCTCATGCTGACAAATTTCTTTCAGTACTTGCAGATGTTCCGGTTTGCCCTCGATGGGTAGATGGAAAACTTGATCATCGGTGGCAATGGCGGCGGCATCGACGCCAGTTTCTTTAGTGCCCTTTAACGCCAGAGATATCCGGCTGGCATTGCGCACCGTTTGTAATAATTCCGTTAAATGGTCCGGTTTGGTTACTTTTTGGTAGTTGACTTTATAGGTGGTCACGGCCGGCTGACTTTCGCCTTCATGCTGAGCTCGGTTGGCTTTGCCCCCCGGCTGGTTGCCGGCAATGATTGATTTAACCAGTTGTTTGAATTCCAGTTCGGTAAACAACTCCAGCAGTTTTTGATAATCGGGACCGGTATATTTGCAAGCCACCCAATCTATGTCAATGGGCGCATTCAACTCGATGGTGGCAAGTTTTCGGGACAACAGGGCTTGGTCACGATATTGCTGAAACTTTTCCTTTTGTTTTTTTGGTAATTCCTCGGTATTGGCTAAGATGTCATCTAAAGTGGTGTATTTTTGCAGTAATTTTGCTGCTGTTTTTTCACCTATGCCCGGCACACCGGGAATGTTGTCGGAACTATCGCCGGTTAACGCCCGAAAATCGATAAATTGATTGGGATAAACGCCATAACGCTCCCAAACTTTGCCTTCATCGTAGACATCAATCTCGGTGATGCCTTTGCGATTTATTAACACTTTGGTGCGAGGGGATACCAACTGAAATGCATCCCGGTCACCGGTAACAATAAAGGTTTGCAAACCCTTGGCCTCTGCCTGGGTGGCGATGGTGCCGATGATATCGTCACCTTCATAGCCCTCCAGTTCAAAAATGGGAATGCCCATGGCGTTTAATATATCCTTAATGATGGGGAACTGGGGTCTTAGTTCATCGGGCATTGCTTTGCGGTTGGCTTTGTAATCGGCAAATTGTTCGTTGCGAAAGGTTACCCGCCCTTTATCAAAGGCCACCGCCGCAAAATCCGGCTGTTGTTCTTCCAAAACCTTCATCAACATGGTGGTAAAGCCATAAGCGGCATTGGTAATTAATCCTTTGCTGGTGGTGAGTAGCGGTAGAGCATGGAAGGCCCGGTAGGCCAAACTGTTTCCGTCCACCACAAGTAATTTATCTTGAGACACAATCAAGCACCTTCCTCATTTTATCTTCTATATTATTTTCACCGTTGTGATTCATAATACCTGCCGGCAGGACTTTAGATCAGCCCCCTAGAATTATATCTAAAAAATTATATTAGAGGTGGTTTTTTTTGCTTAGAGGACTGACTTTTGCTTTAACGCTAATTTTATCTTTGGTTACTATAAAGCCGGCGATGGCTTTTGATAACTATTTAGATGGAGTGACCACATTGGAAGAGGTGATGGATTACACCCTCACCAATCATGTGTCCGGCCCATCCTTAGATGATTTAGTAAATGGTGCCATTGAAGGCATGTTGGAAACCCTAGATGATCCCTATACAGAGTATATGACCGCAGATACCTTGAAGGAATTTACTCATTCTTTAAATGGGGATTATGTGGGCATTGGTGTCCAGGTTGAAGCGGCCAATGGCTATGCCAAAATAGTTGATGTTTTTGCCGATTCACCGGCCCAAAGGGCAGGCCTTAAAGTGGGCGATATTATTGTTGCCGTCGATGGGGAAGATGTCTATAAAAAACCCCTCAGCAGTATTGTGGATAAAATCCTGGGGGATGAAAATACTCCGGTTAAAATCACCATTCGCCGGGCGTATGACATTGAAGTTACGTTGTACCGACAAGCGGTGAAGACAAATACAGTTAAAACCAACATCGAAGATAATATTGCCCATATCCAAGTAACCAGTTTTGGAGACGACACCGCTGAGCAATTTAATTCAGCAGTAAGTCAAGCAGTCAGTCAAAACGTTAAGGGAATAATTATCGATCTGCGGGATAACCCCGGAGGTTATGTGGTAACCGCAGTGCAAATGGCCGCTAACTTTTTGCCGGCCGGAACGGAACTGGTCAGTATGGTGGAGCGTTCAGGGGCAGAAACCACCTACCCGATTTTTGGAGACCGCCAGTTGGTGGATGTACCCATTGTGATGCTAATTAACGAGAACTCCGCCAGTGCCTCGGAAATTTTGGCCGGTGCTTTGCAACACTATCAAAAGGCTCAATTGGTTGGGCAACAAACCTATGGCAAGGGTACGGTGCAAACGGTAATTGGTTTATCCAATGGCGGTGCTTTAAAATTAACGGTGGCCAAATACCAACTGCCTAACGGCCAGTTTATTGACGGAATGGGCCTCACCCCCGATGTTAAAGTTAAAACTCCGGAGTTGCAATTGTTTCGAGCCAAGCAACTGCTTCAATCAACTGATGAACCAATAACCCTTAAGTTAAATGTGGGCCAACACCATGCCACCATAAATGGCCAAGGGCTGAATATCCAAAGCGCCCCTTATGTTCACAACTCTGTTTATTATCTGCCGTTATGCCTGGTGATGGAAACCTTTGGCTATCAAGTGGAGTGGAATCAAGGGCGTAATGGTGTTACAATGGTTCGGGGTGGTAAGCAATTATTTGTACCGTTAAAGGGCGATACAGTGCATCCGGTGGCAGTAAAGAACGGGGTTTCCTACCTTTCCACAGCGGACATCGCTCAACTGGGTGTAAAGTGTCAAATCGATGGCCAGTCCATTATAATTACAGAAGACTAATAATCGCCCCAATGGCATAACTTTATTCAGTAGGGGGTGAGTTTGCTGTTAGATGCGGTGTATTTATTTATTGAAGAAAGTTTTGCCTGGGTTACCGACTTTATCATTGCCCTGGGTTACTGGGGCCTGTTTTTTGGTATGGCCATAGAAAGTGCTAATATTCCGCTACCCAGTGAGTTGATTTTACCCTTTGGTGGTTATTTGGTTTCCATAGGCCGGCTGGACTTTTGGGGTGCGGTGATGGCCGGCACTGTTGGGGGTACCTCTGGTTCGGTGGTTTCCTATTATCTGGGATTGCGTGGCGGCCGTCCACTGCTGATTAAGTACGGTCGCTATGTGGGCTTGTCCAGAAGCAAGCTGGATGTGGCCGACCGTTGGTTTGCCCGCTACGGGGAAGCCACAGTTTTTTTTACCAGGTTAATGCCCATTGTGCGCACTTTTATTTCTTTGCCCGCTGGCATAGCGGGAATGAATTTTAAAAGGTTTGTCTTTTATACATTCCTTGGCAGTTTACCGTGGAGCGTTATGTTGGTATATGTTGGGGTTAAATTGGGAGAAAACTGGCAACTAATCAAACCGTGGTTCCATCGTTTAGATGCGGTGGTTGCCGGAGGTATTGTGGTGGCACTGATCTATTTTATCGTGAAGCGCCGCAGATCTCGGTGGTAACTTAAGGGGGAAATGATTTAATTTGCTACAACATGTTCTAGCGATATTGCAACAAATTGATGCAGATGCCTTTATGCAGGTCTATCAATGGCGCCAACCACTATTGGACCAAGTAATGCCCTGGGTTACCCATTTGGGTTCCGGCGGAGTGTTGTGGCTGGGTTGGGCACTGTTGTTATTTGTATTTGGCTCCACCCGGGACAAAAGGGCGGCCATATTAACGGTGGTTGCTTTAACCGTTAGCTTTATCATTTCCCAAGAATTAATTAAGGAACTGGTGGGTCGCAATCGGCCTTATTTAACGCTGGATGGGGTGGTGACATTGGTACACCCGTTAAATTCCACATCATTTCCATCGGGACACACCACCACCTCCTTTGCCTGTGCGGTGGTGTTGGCCAGAACCTGGGGTAGGATGCCGCCACTGCCCATCATGCTGGCGGCACTGATTGGTTTTTCTAGAATTTATGTGGGTGTCCACTATCCAACGGATGTGATTGTGGGCGGGTTAATTGGCATTGTTTGCGGTGAAGTAATCTGTCGCCTGGCGGCTAAGAAGTATCCAGAAATTAAGATATATCATAGAACAGGTAGCAGGGATTACAGTGCTTAGTAATCCCTGCTTTTTTCTTTGTACCGTATAAAGGATAAACACCGGGGAAACATATTTTTATCATCTCAAACGGTTTAATCTGTTATCCCTGGCCCGTATTCCAGTAACTGGGACACCGTGACCAATTTGTAACCTTGTTCCTTTAAACCATCTAAAATTACCGGTAATGCCTCGGGAGTGCGGTCACAGACATCGCTGGCATGCATTAAAATAATGTCTCCAGGGTGAACGCCTTTTAACACCCGCTGGGCAATTTGATCGGCAGTGCGGTCTTTAAACCAGTCCAGTGAATCGGTATCCCATTGAATGACGGTGTAGTTTACTTCATTGGCAGCTTCTAACACAGCGCCTCGCCAAGCGCCATTGGGGCAACGAATTAGTTGGGCCTCTTGACCGGTGGCTTTTTTAATGTTTTTATGGGCATTCAAAATGTTTTCTTTAATTTGCTCCTTTGATAGTTTATCCAGGTCAACATGTTCATGGCCGTGGCTGGCCACCTCATGTCCTTCGGCAGCAACGCGTTTGGGTATTTCCGGGTACTTTAATGCCGCTGGCCCGGACATAAAGAAAGTGCAACGAATGTTCCTTTCCTTTAAAATATCTAGGATTGGCTCGGCAACGGCAGTTCCGTAGCTCCAGTCAAAAGTTAATGCCACCACTTTTTCATCGGTTTTGACCTGATAATAGGCTGTGGCCTGTGGTTTGACAGCACCTTTGCTGGTGGTACTGATTACATCCGGTGCTTTGTAAATCACTGTGGTAAACATTACAGCCACCACCGTCACCGCCACTATCAGCGGTAGGCGTCGGCGCCATTTGTTTAGATTGAGAATCCATACTTTCAAAAAAGTTTCACCACCTTTTAATATTTTCTAACATATACATATTTTGCTAAATGGCAATCTAGCACCGCAATGTCTTGTCAATAAATGGAAACAAAAATGGGAGGTTGCATCTTTGAAGTTGAGGATTAAACAGATATTTATTTCAATTGTGCTAATGGTGTCACTGATCACCCAAGCCCTGTGCCCCACGGTCAGTGAAGGGGCGGAACCCCAAATCACCGCCGATGCAGCGATATTAATGGATGCCAAAACCGGACAGATTTTTTATGCTAAAAATCCGGACAAGCAACGGGCACCGGCCAGTTTAACCAAAATCATGACAGCAATTTTGGCCATTGAGTTGGGCAATCTTGACGAAGTGGTGACCGTTGGTGAAAGGGCCCAGAACATATATATTGGTCAGCAAATAGATTTGCAAGCCGGTGAAAAAATAAAACTGGCAGAATTGGTCAAAGCGGCCCTATTGTACTCCGCTAACGATTCCACCGTGGCCATCGCTGAACATGTGGGCGGGTCCCACGATCACTTTGTACAATTAATGAATCAAAAGGCTTTGGCTTTGGGGTTGCTGGACACCAGGTTCGTGAACACCAATGGTTATTCGGTACCAAACCACTATTCCACCGCTTACGACTTGGCTTTGCTCACTAAATACGCTTTAAACAACCCCACCTTTGCTCAAATTGTCAAAACCAAGGAAACCACCATTCATTGGGTTGACAGCCAGCGTACCAGGAATATTAAAAATACCAATAAACTCTTGCAGAATGACTATCCCGGGGTGGATGGAGTGAAAACCGGCACCACCTCAAGGGCAGGCAACTGTGTAATTGCTTCTGCCACCCGCAATAACCAGCAATTGATCGCTGTGGTATTACACAGCCGCAACCGGTTTAAAGATGCAGAAAAACTGTTGGAGTATGGCTTTAACGACTTTGCCGAACAAACTGCGGTGGCCGGGGGACAAGTATTTGGCGATATAACGGTGGGTAACGGTGTGATGTCCCATGTGAAATTAGTGGCAGCACAGGATCTGTCGGTACAGGTGCCCAAGGAAGACGGTAACGTTAGTTTACAGGTTCATGTGCCAGGTAAGGTAACCGCTCCAGTAACAAAGGGTCAACAGTTGGGCTATGTATCGGTAAGTTTTGATGGGCGAGATATGGGCCAGGTGCCTCTGGTGGCCCAGCAAACAATCAAGGCCCAAACTAGGCTCCATAAGTTTTGGTATCGGTTGACAGATTAATAATGGGGTAAAAACACTTGACTTTTTCCTTTATATGCTACATAATATATTTTGCCTTGATAAAATGGGACGTTAGCTCAGATGGTTAGAGTGCTGCGTTGACATCGCAGAGGTCACTGGTTCGATTCCAGTACGTCCCACCATTAAAATATTTAGGGTAGATACAAATTTGTATCTACCCTTTACTTTTTATTAGTTAATACACATACAAAAATGCGCCACCGAATTATAAATATTGACTAAAAATTAATGCATATATATAATATAGTTGTCACGACAACTGAGGTGATGATAAAAATGGATTTTAAATTAGAAGATTCGTTGGGGTTTGTTCTAAATAAGACAAATGCAAAACTTAAAAATAAATTATCTCAACGATTTAATAATTATAACGTTACGCCAGAACAATGGTCTATACTTAACTGTTTATGGGCGCAAGAAGGTATTGCTCCCAAAGAGTTGGCAGATATGATCTTTAAAGATAAACCAAATACTAATCGCATTCTTGAAAAGTTACAAGCAAAAGAACTAATTGTTCGCAAGCCTCATCCGGTAGATAAAAGAGCTTATCAAATCTTCTTGACTGACCGTGGTTGGGCATTAAGGGATGAATTAGTACCTATAGCCATACAATTACTAGAGGAGGCGACAATGGGAATAAATAAAGATAAGGTTTCAGAAATGATAAAACTGTTAAATCAGATATATGACAATATTGATTAACTTTTTTTGCCATTATAGTTGTCGTAACAACTATAAAAATGATGGCTTTATCTTAAAAGGGGTAAATAATATCAAAAACTGTTTTAAGAAAGTTTGTACTATGAGCGCTAGTTGAGTTGTAAGACATGTTGGATTAATAATTTAAAATGAAAATGAGGGGTGTTAGTATGAAAAGCAAAATTGCCGAAGCGATAAAACTCAAAAACCAACCTGTTGCAGTATTCCGTACAAATGTCAAACCTGAAGGAGCGTTGCAGTTTAAGGAAGGAAACTGGGGTTGCGTAATTGCAATGTTAAATGCCGCATCTAAAGGGCGAGTGGCAGCATTTGATGAAAAAACCACTAATTGCCCGGGTGGTAAAGTAGGATTGGGTTTCAATCGCTTTCAATTAGGTTTTATTGAATATTTCTTGTCAACGGGTGTTCCCAACGGTAGAGAAGGAGAATTTTATAAAAAGAACCCGGAGTTGGCAGCGAAGTTTGCATCTGAGTTACCTGAAGTTGCCCCTACAGAGTGTATTGTTTTTAAACCGTTATCGGAATTGACTGAAGACGAAACACCGGAAATCATTATCTTCTTAGCCAATGCAGATCAACTATCTGCTCTGATGTGGTTTGCCAATTATGATAAACCAACTCAAGACAATGTTAAAATAGACTTTGGTGCCGGCTGTCATCAGTCTGTACTATATGCCCTAGCCCAAGCTGAGAAAAAGGAACAAATTTGTTTTGTTGGACTAACTGACCCCTCGGCAAGAAAATGTATCGACAAAGATATTCTTTCATTCAGCATCCCCTATGATCGCTTTTTAGAATTAGAAGAGCAAGTCGAAGAGAGTTTTTTAACCAAAGAGACATGGGTAAAAATCGCGTCACGCATTGAATAATATTTATAATATTGCCTATAACAGTTTTTACACTAAAATGGCACTGCTCCAGTTAAACTAAGTATAACCAGGAAATATTTTTCCTGGTTATTCGTGCTGCGCTGCGTTGACATCGCAGAGGTCGCTGGTTCAATTCCAGTACGTTTCACCAATAAAAAGCCATCCGATTGAACAACAATTGGGTGGCTTTTTGGTTTTAGGGACTGCAAAACTTTGAAAAATTTTATACAATATAAGTATCTTAACCAGTTAGGGAGAATATTATGTCAAAATTTGTTTTAAAAAGTGGTCTTAACTTTTTGCTAATTATTGCTTTCTTAGGGGTTTTAACGCTGTTTTATTATTTACTGGCCGACAAAATTTTAATTAAAGACACCTTTGCCACCTCTCCGGTGAATACGCCCATGGAAGAACAATTAATTGAAGATACCGAGAACCGAACTAAGTGGGTTTATGAGTTTGGTGAGGACGATGTAGCGCTAATTTATCCCACTTTAAATGGGTCTGATCGGGTTGTTTACGTCGGCATTAACAAAACTCTTCACGCCATAGATAAGGAAAAGGGTAAAAAGCTGTGGCAATATACCGTGCCGGATATGATAATTGGTAAACCGATCATCAAGGGCAATAGCGTTTATTTTTTAGCCGGCAATAAGTTGTATGCGGTGGATGGCAATGGTGAACTGCAGTGGAACTACCAAGCCAATGCCAATATCGAACCGTCGCTGATGATGGATAACGGGGTTCTATATTTTGGCAGTGCCGACAACAAGCTACAGGCTGTTTCCCAAAGGGGTCATTTGCTGTGGAGTATCGATATCAGTGGCAAAATATTGGCACCTCCCGCTGCCAGTGAAGGTAAACTATACTTTGGCAGTTCCAGCAAACATATTTACGGGGTGGACGGCAACAATGGCCAAATAATATGGAAAGTTTCGGTGCGGGGGGAAGTGCAAAATACGCCGGTTGTAGCCGATGGTACCATGTATTTTACATCGGTGGTGGTGCCCACAGAATCCACCAAACTGGAGAGCTATCTGTACGCCGTTAATACACAAAACGGCAATCTTAAATGGAGAAACAACCACAAGGAATTATGGCTGACTAACCCGATATATTATAACCAGTTGATTTACGCGGGCGATACCAATGGTAAGCTCTATACCTATGAGTGCAAATGGGGCCAGAAACAGTGGGAGTTCCAAAAAGAGGATCAACAAATGCTCAGCCCGATGATTGTTGGTACCACCGCCTTCTTCCAAAATAATAATCACCACCTGTTTGTGGTGGATATAGTATCGGGAAACCTAATGTGGGAGGCTGTTATTGAAGGGGTAATTAAAACGCCACCAATTATAGACCAAGATTATATATATTTTTATAGCAACGGTAGAGTTTGTGCATTGAAAAACAAAGTCTAACGGTATACAATAATTAACTAATTAGAGAGAAAAATAGATAGAAAGGAGACGAGAAAATGACTAGTGTAAATATAACCATTAATGGAGAAAAGCATAGTTTCGAAGTGGGAACAACGCTGGCAACCATTGCCAATTCCCTTTATCAACCCTATTCGATGGTGCTGGGGGTGGTCAATAATGAGTTGAAAGAATTGAGTTATGCATTGACCACCGACGCGGAAGTTAGGTTTTTAGATTTAACCACCACCGACGGTCAAAAGTGCTACAAAAGAAGCCTTTCTTTTCTCTTTGTGAAAGCCTTTAGCGATATAGATAAAGAGGCCAACATCGAGCTTTGCCATACCCTGAGCAAAGGGCAATACTGTATTGTTAAGGGCTGTGCTTGTTTTAATCAAAAAACGGTACAAAGAGTTAAAAAAAGAATGCTGGAATTGGTTAAGCAGGATATTCCTTTTATTAAAGAAAAATTGCCGGTGGACGAGGCTGTTAAATTATTTGAACAAATAGGCCGTCCGGATAAAATTCACTTATTTAAGCATATCGATAAAGAGACAGTCAACATCTATAATTTAGACGGTTACAAAGATTATTTCTATGGTTATTTGGTACCATCCACCGGTTACCTGAAACTCTTTGATGTCATTCCCGAGGACGATGGTGTGGTGCTGCTGTGTCCTAAAAAGAGTAACCCTGAGGAATTAACTCAGCACATGTACCAACCTAAATTGTTAAAGGCCTTTAGGGAAACCAAAGACTGGGCTAATATTATGGGTGTCAACATGGTGGGGGATTTAAACGAAATCATTGTCAACAAGGAATATTCCGACCTAATTCGTACGGTGGAAGCACTTCATGAGAATAAAATCATTAAAATAGCTGACGAAATCACCAAACACCCCACCAAGGGACGGGTGGTGCTAATAGCTGGCCCATCATCATCAGGAAAGACAACCTTTTCCAGGCGGCTGGCTACCCAGCTAAAGGTTAATGGTTTAAAACCGGTGGCCATTTCGCTGGATGATTACTTTGTTGATCGGGAAGATACCCCCATGGATAAGGACGGCAATTATGATTTTGAATCGATATATGCCCTGGACTTAAAACTCTTTAACCAGCATTTAACAGCATTGTTGTGCGGAGAGGAAGTGGAGTTACCCTATTACAATTTTAAAAAGGGCAAGCGGGAGTATACCGGTCATAAATTAAGGGTTAACGAGAAACAACCTATTATTCTAGAGGGTATTCACGGACTCAATAATTTATTGACTTCTTCGGTGCCGGATCATTATAAGTTTAAAATATATATCAGTCCGCTGACCCAGCTTAATTTGGACTATCACAACCGTATTTCCACCACCGACAGTAGATTGATCAGAAGGATTGTCAGAGATTATCGGTTTAGGGGCCATGATGCCCAAGCGACAATCAAAATGTGGCCATCGGTGCGCCGGGGAGAAGAAAAAAATATTTTCCCTTATCAAGAACAGGCCGATGCCATGTTTAATTCCACTTTGATTTACGAATTGGCGGTGTTAAAGAAATATGCCCTGCCATTGTTACAAGCAGTGAAAAAAGACCAGGAAGGTTATATCGAAGCCAAGCGGTTGCTCAGGTTCCTAAAGTATTTTAGAGATATTGAAGATGAACTGGATATTCCACCAACCTCCATTATTAAAGAGTTTATTGGTGGTAGCAGAATAGTGTAATGTTTTTAAATCTTCACTGCGTTCAGAATGAGTGGTCATTCTGAACGCTGGTGAAGATTTTTAATTCAAGAAAGGGCAGCCCTTTGCCGTTGTTTGTTGTGTCCGGCCGCCAGAACGCCAATGATAATGGCGGCCATTAAGCCGTATTTAATCAAGGGAGCATTATTAAAGAAGGTTTCCAAAAAGGGTTCATCAACAATCATCTTGCCGGCTGTATAGGCAATAACACCGGCACCGATGTAAATTATTACTGGGTAGCGATCAATCCACTTGATAATGATGGTGCTGCCCCAAACCACAATGGGAATGCTGATCATTAAGCCAATGACCACCAACAAAAAACTGCCATGGGCTGTGCCGGCCACCGCCAATACGTTATCTAAACCCATCACCGCATCGGCTATGATGATGGTTTTAATTGCTTGCCATCGGTTGTCGCTGGTGTTGATATCATGCTTCTTTTCCTGGGTCAGTAACTTATAAGCAATGTGAATCAACAACAAACCACCAATCAGCAGTAATCCAGGTATTCTTAACAGCCATACTACCGCTAAGGTGGCTAAGGAACGAATCACCACCGCACCGGCGGTACCCCACAAAATCACTTGTTTTTGATGCTCATGGGGTAAGTTCCGGGCGGCCATGCCAATGACAATGGCGTTATCGCCGGCCAGTACTAGATCGATAATTATAATTGATAGCAGAGCCGAAAAAAATGCTGGGGAAAATAGTTCCATTGTTTTACACTCCCTTTAAGTATTTAAACATCTTTATATTTCCCTAAACTTAAACCGGTAATAAAAAACGGCCTTTACCAGTTTGCGGTAAAGGTCGTTGTATAGGTCGAAGTAATAAAATAAGACCTTTACCAGTTAGTAAAGGTCTTGCAAACAACTTTTGGTTGCCAACTAAACCGGGGTTACAAACCCGAAATGACGACTTAGCTGTACAGCTACTCCCCTTTAGGAAATTATATGATTGTTTAGTAATAGTATATGAACACCACCATTGGATGTCAATAAATTTTTATAGTATGATAATAAAAAAGATAAAAGTATGGAGGATAAAATGTTTTGTCCCTTTGAATGTCATTGTTGCCCCTTTGCAGATGAATGCTTATTTGATGATGATTGTATTGGCGAAGACGAGTTGCTTTAGTTAACGAAAACACTCAGCGGAGTGTTTTTTCTTTTTTACAAATAGTTAGATTTTTTAGATATATTTAGATGCCAATTAGAAGGTATTTTTAGCTTTGTCCCGAAGTACTAATTAAAGTAACTGTTTTCACAAGGTCGCAATCTAAGTTTGAGTAGGTGGTTTTTTATATAAAAAATAATAGAGGGAGAGGATTAGTTTGAAGAAAAACAATCGCAAACTTAGAAAATTGGTGGGGGCCATTAATTTTAAGGCCAGTGAAGCGGCAAAGCTAAACCAGGGCAGTATTGTAGGTATTGATATTGCCAATATGGGTCTGAAGGGCAAATACTACAAACATGCCAAACGGCAAATTCGGCAACAGGGTATCTGGAGCTTTTCTTATATCCGTGGTGGCACAAAATTGATGTTAAAGGCGCAAAACTAAAGAAACTTAATGTCGGGGCAGCTTTTTTAAGCTGCCCCGATTGCTTAATATTAAGATTGTGCATTAATCCCTTAAAATGTAAATATGATATAAAAATTATTTAGGGGGGAGAGGTATGGAAAACCAAAACAAACTTAATCTTCTGCGCACCATGTTGTTAATTAGACGCTTTGAAGAGAAGCTGGAAGAGTTAAGTAAAGAGCCAGAAAAGTTAAATGGAATGATGATTGTCTGTACCGGCCAAGAGGCAGTGGCTGCCGGGGTGGGAGCGGCCCTAAATTTGGAGGATGTAATAATTACCAATCACCGCAGCCATGGGCATTTATTAGCCAAAGGTGCAGAGCCGAATTTAATTATGGCAGAAATCTTTGGCAAAAGGACTGGGTACAACAAAGGTAAAAGCGGCACATTGCACATTGCCGCCCCGGAGGTAAACGCCCTCTGTACCACCACAGTGGTTGGTGGAGGTATTCCCATAGCGGTGGGCACCGCCTTCGCCACCCAGTATCGGGGGGAGCAGCGGGTTACCGCTTGTTTCTTTGGTAATGGTGCGTCAGATGAAGGTAGCTTTCATGAAGCCTTAAACATGGCTGCCCTTTGGGATTTGCCGGTGATATTTATTTGCGAAAACAATATTTACTCAGGCGCCCAGCGGGTGGAGGAGCACACCAAAATTACCGATTTTGCCGATCGGGCGATTGCTTACGGTATGCCGGGGGTAATTGTGGATGGAAACGATGTACTGGCAGTTTATCAGGCCACCGTCCAGGCCAAGGAGAGATGTTTGGCTGGCCAAGGTCCTACTTTAATAGAATGTAAAACCTACCGTTGGGGCGGACATAGCACCACCGATCCCCAAGTTTATCAACCACAGCATGAAATTGCTCAGTGGAAAAAGCGCTGTCCGGTGGCCAGCTTTAAAGTGTCTTTAATGGCCCAACAGATTCTTGATGAACAGACCTATGTCACCATGGACCAAGAAGTTCAACAAATTGTAGCGGCGGCCGTTAAGTTTGCTGAAGATAGCCCATGGCCGGCACCGCAAGAGGCTTTAGAAGATATCTTTGCTTAATACCGGAATATTAACCGATGGGGAGGTAGGAAAATGCAACAATTAACCTTGGGACAGGCGGTAAATCAAGCTTTGCGAGAAGAAATGCGCCGCGATCAGTCAATATTTATTGCCGGCGAAGGCATTGGTGTGGGCATACACAGCAGTCCCACGCTGCCCACCTATGGCTTGTTGGAGGAGTTCGGTAGCAAAAGAGTTAAGGATACCCCGGTTTCAGAGGCAGCCATTGCCGGTTTAGCTGTAGGTGCTTCGGTAATGGGTTTACGGCCGGTGGTGGAAATTATGTTTAACCCCTTTTTTACCATTGCTTCTGATCAAATAGTTAACCATGCTGCTAAATTGCGTTACTTGTCCGGGGGCAAGAGCAAATTTCCCATGGTGGTACGGGTGAAAACCGGAGCGGGAATTGGGGCCGGCTGTCAACATTCCCATAATTTAGAGGCGTGGGTTGCCCATTGCCCTGGCCTTAAGGTGGTGATGCCCGGAACACCGGCCGATGCCAAAGGGTTATTGAAGTCGGCCATTAGGGATGACAACCCGGTGATATTTATTGAAGATATGATTTTAAACTTTATCCCGGGACCGGTGCCCGAAGAAGACTATACAATACCCATAGGGCTGGCGGATGTAAAAAAGCCAGGCATCGATGTGACTTTAGTGACTTGGTCTAAAATGTTGGGGGTGGCCTTTAAGGCGGCAGCCCAATTGGAAAAACAGGATATCAGTGTGGAAATTGTGGATTTAAGAACCCTGGTGCCACTGGATAAAAAGACAATTTTGGAGTCAGTGGCAAAAACCGGACGCCTAGTAATTTTACACGAAGCCACCAAGACCGGGGGCTTTGGGGGTGAAATTGCCGCTTTGGTTGCGGAGGAAGCCTTTGACGTTTTAAAAGCGCCCATTAAACGCATTGCCGCTCCAGACATCCCGGTGCCCTATAGTAAACCCATGGAACAATTCTATATACCCAATGAGACAACGGTAATTGCAGAAATTAAAAGTTTGTTAAAATAAATTTAAAAAATATTTTGGATTAGCATCAACATAATGGTTGATGCTTTATTTTTTACATGGCATAGCGAAAAGTCTTTTAGATCATACTTTTAACAATGGCAAAACAGTAAACATTGAAGATGTGTTTCATATAATGTATTGAATGAAAGGGGTGAAGAAATGATCCCGAGCATATCCATTGGCACATCCCAATATGTAGATGTCATCAAGTCAAACCTCAATAGGCAGATTAGCAACCTGGAAAACAATGGATTGAAATTGGAAATAGTAGAATTGCCCGCAGGTAAGTATACTTTTTTATCCTGTAATATCAACGGCAAGATACCCTATATCAATAAGTCTGGCTATCAAATCTTTAAGAAATATGTGGCCCATGCAGTTTCCGATGTCATTGTCAATCAATGGCAAAACATATTGATAAATAATATCATCAAAGAAAATTACTATTATTTTAACGAAGACGAAAAAGATAGAATACTGGCCTTTGCCCAAGATTACGTGCAAAATAAAAATACAGACTTCGGTATTCAACTACATAGTCGCCGGTGGGAGCAAATAAACCAGCGATTAAATGAATACTTGGAAAATAACGACCAATTGGTGGTAGAAGGTTTCATCCGCTTTCGGTTAAAGGAATATGTCTCGGATTTAAAGGAAGCCATAGACAACGCGGTGGATGATTTCCTGATGGAACGGGAATATGGCGAATTCATCCAACTGTTAAGGTATTTCGTAGATATTCAAGATTCAAAGCTAGATTTAGCCCACGTGGTGGTTAAACCAAACGGCAGTTTTGCCCTTTATGACAACAACGAACGGGCCATTAACAATCAAACCATTGAAGATTTTATTTTAGACGTCAATGATGATATCAATTACGAAGATTTGCTGGTCAGTGCTTTAATATCTCTGTCACCTCGAAAAATAGTATTCCACCATAATGAAAAAAAATTACCTAAAACCACCTTAAAAACCATTCAAGATGTTTTTGTCGGTAGAGTGGAAACCTGCGTCGGTTGTGAAATTTGCAATGGACAGATAAATAATTAAAATAACCACCCAGAGTTAGGTTAGCAATTAGCCTATTCTGGGTTGCTATTTTGGTTAAATTTGTTTTATTATGGTATTATGAGTATTGAATTAATATTAATGCCACTGGTTGGCATGTTCATTGGCTGGGTAACTAACATGTTGGCTGTCAAGCTGATTTTTAAACCTTATTTACCGATAAAAATACCGCTAACCCCCTATAAAATACAAGGTTTGGTACCCAAAAGGCGGGCAGAACTGGCTAATAAAATTGGGCAAGTGGTAGAAAGGGAATTGTTATCAGCGGAAGACATTATGAAACAAATGCGTTCCCCAGAAATGGTGGACAGGCTGGTACAATCGGTGCACAAAGCGGTAAAAAACTTAATAGAAGAAAAAGTACCATTGTGGCTACCGCCATCTTTAAAAAACACCTTAACACAGATTGTGCTGGAGGCGGTTAATAGCTCGGTGCCGCATTTGGTGGAGCGTTCCATTGACAAAATGGGCGAAGAGTTTATCCAAAAAATCAAAATTGCTGATTTAGTGGAGGATAAATTAAACCATTACCCCATTGAGGATATTGAACGGATTATTGTCAGTGTGGCGGCCAAGGAATTAAAACATATTGAAGTGCTGGGGGCAGTGTTGGGCTTTATTGTTGGTTTGTTGCAGTATTTAATTTTGCAGTTGCTCTAGGTTGTGACGTTGACAATGGGATAAAACTTAAATATAATTATTAAGTAAATTAATACTGGCTATGATAAGGATAGTAAATCATTCTCAATTCCTCAGAGAGAAGGTGCCTTGGCTGTGAGCATCTTTGGCAATGGAATGATTGAAAACCACCTTGGAGCTGCCGGATGAACACTAAACATTGTTTAGCCAGTAAGCTAGGCCGGAGGCAACCGTTACTGCCAAAACCAAGTTGGGTAGAACTAATCTGCCAAACAGGGTGGAACCGCGGCTATAACCCGTCCCTGATCTAGGGACGGTTTTTTTGTGTTATTTAGCAGATAAAGGAGGTTTATTTTAATGATAAAAATAACTTTGAAAGATGGCTCGGAGCGCACCTACCAACCGGGTGTCACAGTAAAAGAAATTGCCCAGGACATTAGTGCTGGTCTGGCTCGGATGGCGCTGGCCGGTAAAATTAACGGACAGGTGGTTGATCTGACCACGCCGGTTAATGAAGATGTTCAGTTGGAAATCTTAACCTTTGATAGCGAAGAGGGGCAAATGGTGTACCGTCACAGCACTTCACACGTGTTGGCCCAGGCGGTACAAAAACTGTTCCCTGGCACTAAGCTGGCCATTGGCCCCGCTGTGAAAGACGGTTATTACTATGATTTTGACTCAGACCACAAATTTTCTCCGGACGACTTGGAAAAAATTGAGGCCGAGATGAACAAAATCATCAAAGCGGATCTGCCCTTTGTCAGATTTGAGCTGTCAAGAGACGAAGCCATTAAAAAATTCACCGAGGCCGGTGAACAGTATAAAGTTGAACTGATTAACGATTTGCCCGAAGACGCTGTTATTTCCTGTTACAGTCAAGGTGAATGGACTGACCTTTGTGCCGGTCCCCATGTGCCATCCACCGGCAAACTAAAGGCGGTAAAACTGATGAGTTTGGCCGGTGCTTACTGGCGTGGTGACGAAAAGAATAAAATGCTGCAACGGATTTATGGCACATCTTTCCCTAAAAAATCACAGTTGGACGAGCATCTACATCGCTTGGAAGAAGCCAAAAGGCGTGATCACCGTAAATTAGGTCAAGAGCTGGATTTGTTTAGCATCCAAGAGGAAGGCCCAGGGTTTCCATTCTTCCATCCCAAGGGGATGATTCTTAGAAATGAATTGGAGAACTTTTGGCGCCTAGAACATAAAAAGCGTGGTTATCAAGAGATCCGCACGCCAATGATTCTCAACCGTGCCCTGTGGGAGCAGTCTGGTCACTGGGATCATTACAAAGAAAACATGTATTTCACAAAAATTGACGAGGCTGACTATGCGGTAAAACCAATGAACTGTCCCGGCAGTATTTTAGTTTATAAAACTAAAATGCACAGTTATCGGGAATTGCCCATTCGAATGGGTGAACTGGGACTGGTACACCGACACGAATTGTCTGGCACATTGCACGGCTTAATGCGGGTGCGCTGCTTTACCCAAGACGATGCCCACATTTTCATGTTGCCATCCCAAGTTAAACAAGAGATCATGGGCGTAATTGATTTGTTCGATTATTTCTATGGGGTATTTAAGTTACCTTACCACGTGGAACTCTCCACTAAGCCCGAAAAGGCCATGGGATCAGATGAAATTTGGGATTTGGCCACTAATTCCCTAAAGGAAGCTTTGGAAGAAAAGGGTATTAAATATATCGTCAATGAGGGAGACGGTGCCTTTTACGGTCCGAAAATTGATTTCCACTTGGAAGACAGCATTGGCCGGACGTGGCAGTGTGGCACCATTCAATTAGACTTCCAGATGCCAGAAAAATTTGACCTGAACTATGTGGGTGAAGATGGTCAAAAACATCGTCCGGTGATGATCCACCGGGTGGTATTCGGCAGTATTGAAAGATTTATCGGTATTCTCACCGAGCACTTTGCCGGTGCTTTTCCCAGTTGGCTGGCTCCGGTGCAAGTGAGGGTGTTGCCCATCACCGATCGCCATGCCGAATATGCTCAAAAAGTGGTGGAACAGTTGGCTGGCAAGGACATCCGGGTAGAATTGGATGCCCGAAATGAGAAAATAAACTACAAAATCCGCGAGGCGCAAAATCAAAAAATTCCTTATATGTTAGTGGTTGGTGATAAGGAAATTGAACAAAATGCTGTGGCGGTTCGTCATCGCAGCCAAGGTGATCTGGGAGTGATGGCGGTGGACGAATTTGAAGCTAAATTCATTAAAGAAATTTCCGACAAGGAATAATATTGACTTGCTGGTTATTATATGTTAATATACTCAAGTCAAGTAAATAAGCTTTAAGCAGAAGTCATCCGCTTCTCACCTTACAACGCCATCATGTTGTTAGTAAGGTTATAGCTACAATAAGGCCTATCGCCTTGTTGATATTGTGCTGTAAAGGGTGGCTTGTAGTCACCCTTTTTTGTTATATATTAGGTATCGTTTTTACTATTTTAGGGAGGTGACCATGTATTTCTAAGGATTTGCGTATCAACGAACAAATTCGGACAAAGGAAGTTAGGCTGGTAGATGGTGATAATAACCAGCTGGGTATTAAAACGTTACAAGAGGCTTTGCGCATAGCGGAAGAGCGTCAATTGGACTTGGTTGAGGTGGCACCGCAAGCCAAACCGCCGGTGTGCCGCTTGATGGACTATGGCAAGTATAGGTATGAGCAAAGCAAAAAGGAAAAAGAAGCCAAAAAGAAACAGCGGATTATCAATGTGAAGGAAGTCAAATTGCGTCCCAACATTGATGAGCATGATTATCAAGTTAAGTTTCGGAACGCTGAACGCTTTTTGAAAGATGGCGATAAAGTTAAAGTAACCATCATGTTTAGGGGACGAGAAATTGTCTATACGCCCAAAGGAAAAGAAATTCTTACCCGGATGGCTAATGAATTGACTGAGATTAGCACAGTGGAACGGATGCCTAAGGTAGAAGGCCGAAACATGATAATGATTTTAGCACCAAAAATAGACAAACATGACTAGGAAGGAGTGCATTATTAATGCCTAAAATTAAGACCCACCGTGGTGCTGCAAAACGCTTTAAGCGTACTGGTAGTGGTAAAATTAAGCGCTGGCATGCATATCATAGCCATATTTTAGGTAAAAAATCACCAAAGCGTAAGCGTAACCTGCGTGATGGTGCGATGGTAAATGATGCAGATATGAAACGTATTGAAAAATTGATCCCATAAATTTTTGTTGCATTAACACAATTGTAAGGAGGAATGTATTATGCCACGGGCTAAAAGTAGTGTAGTTTCCCGTAATAGACATAGAAAAGTACTTAAACTGGCAAAGGGTTATCGTGGTGCCAAGAGCAAACTGTTCCGGGTTGCTAACCAGCAAGTTATGAGGTCCCTTGCTTATGCATACCGGGACCGTAAGGCGCGTAAGCGTGAATTCCGTAAACTTTGGATTGCACGGATTAACGCAGCTGCTCGCAACAATGGCATTAACTACAGCACCTTAATGAACGGCTTGAAAAAAGCCGGTGTAGAAGTTAACCGTAAAATGCTTGCGGATTTGGCTGTTAACGATGCTAACGCTTTTACCAAACTGGTAGAAGTGGCCAAAGGTCAAATCAATAAATAAGTTAGATGTAAAGGCATGGGTATATCCCCATGCCTTTAGTATATAGGGGGGAAGAGCTTGAAAACCTTTGCTGTGATCGGACTAGGGCGTTTTGGTTCCAGCCTGGCGATGACTCTCTCACGGATGGGACATGAAGTTTTGGCCATCGATCAAGATGAAGATAAAGTAGAGGATATCATAGAGTATGTCACCCATGCTGTGCAGGCTGATGCTAAGGACGAACAAACACTGAAGGATTTGGGAATCAGAAACTTTGACGCTGTGGTGGTGGCCATAGGCCAAGATATGCAAACCAGTATTTTAATAACGGTGACCCTTAAGGAAATGAATGTGCCCAACGTGGTGGCTAAAGCCCAGACTGAACTGCATGGTAAAGTGCTGAGCCGGATCGGTGCCGACAAGGTGGTCTTTCCCGAGAGGGATATGGGTGAGCGGGTTGCCCGGGCATTGGTATCGAAAAACATTATGGAACAAATTAATTTATCCCCTGAATATAGCATTGTTGAATTTGCCGCACCGGAAGGTTTTATTGGAAAAAACTTACAACAGTTGGCCTTTCGCCGGGAATTTGGGGTCAACATTTTGGCAATTCGCCGAGATGATGATATTATTATATCCCCAGGTGCCAATACCGAAATTCAGAGTAACGATGTATTGGTGGCCATCGGTCGTAACAAGTATTTAGAAAAGTTCACATCTGTAGAGGCCCAGTAATTGACTGAGTGAACGGAGATTGGTAATGGAAATTCAAAGGAATAATCCCAAAATTAAATATTTGCGCAAGTTATCCCGCCGGCAGTTTCGGCAGAAGGAAGGTAAATTTTTTATTGAGGGTATCCGTTTTGTGGAAGAACTTTTGCAATCCGGCTGGCCGGTGGATGCACTTTTTTATACTGTTAAGCTGACAGAAAGTCCGCGGGGGGCTGAACTTTTGGCTAAGGCGCAACAACAGAATATTGACTGTTGGCAAATCGGTGCCGATACGTTAAAGGAAGTGACTGCTACCGATAATCCCCAGGGGGTGCTGGCACAATTGGCAATGCCTCGCCATCAGTTGGCTGACATGATGTGCGCTACCATCAAACCTTTGGTGGTTTTGGTGGATGGGGTCCAAGACCCGGGAAATTTAGGGACTATCATCCGTACCGCTGATGCCATGGGGGTTTCCGGGGTGGTTCTGCTTAAAGGAACGGCGGATTTGTACAACCCCAAAACTTTGCGGGCCACCATGGGTTCGATATTTCATTTGCCCATTATAGTGGCGGCAGAGGTGGATGAGGTGATGGATTTTTTGCAAGCCAACAACATTAAGTTGGCGGTGGGAGACCCCCACGCTGATGTGGCAGTGCATGAAATAGATTTCACAAAGCCGATGGCGATAGTGGTGGGCAATGAAGCCAATGGGCCGACGTTGACCACAGTATCCCGGGCGGAAATCAAAGCCACCATTCCTATGCCGGGCAATGCCGAATCGTTGAATGCTGCGGTTGCCTGTTCAATTATGTTGTATGAAGCCATTAGGCAGAGATTAGTATTGTAAATCACTGAATTAATTGTTAAGAATGGAACAAATTATCTGTAAATTAACTTGTTCTCACATGGAGCTCTGTGGTATAATCGAAAGCAGGAAAATACTGAGGAAAGGTTGTGTGGCAATGATTTTAACTGCAGAATTTTTTTGGAAAATGTTTGAAGCAACCGGATCCGTCAGAGCTTACATGTTATATAAAAAGATGGTTGTTCATTAAGTTTCACTAAACATATAACTAATGTACTAAAGTTACCTAACAATAGGTTGCGGTATGACCTGTTGTTCCAGCACTAATGGAATTGGTGGTTCATGCTTGAAGAGACTGTTTACGTAAGACAATGAATAGGGTTTGTGCCACGGGGTTAAATCCGTCTCTGTTTCAGGGCGGATTTTTTTGTTTTTCTGTTAATAATGGTGTAAAATGGTTTAGTATGAATAACTTTGTTGAATAAGCATGGAGGTAGGGTTATGGAAGAAAAATTGAAAAGCCTTGCTGCCGAAGCTAAACAAGAGTTGGCTCAGGCAACTACATTAAATGAATTAAGTAACCTGCGGGTTAAATATTTAGGCAAAAAGGGTGAATTGACATCTGTACTGCGGGGGATGGGAGCCCTTTCAGCGGAAGAACGTCCAAAAGTTGGTGCTCTGGCCAATGAAATTAGGTCTGAACTGGAAGTGCTGATTGCTGAGAGAAATAATGCGTTGAAAGAAGCAGAAAAGGAACAGCGGTTAGCCCAGGAAGTTATTGATGTGACATTACCGGGTAAACCGATGTTATCCGGCAATAAACATCCCCTTACCAAGGTGCAGGAAGAAATAGAGACCATCTTTTTAGGGATAGGTTTTAACATTGCCGAAGGTCCGGAAGTTGAAACCGATTACTATAATTTCGAGGCGTTAAACCTGCCTAAGGATCACCCCGCTCGGGATATGCAGGATACCTTTTTCATTAATCCAGAGGTGGTGCTGCGCACCCATACATCACCGGTGCAAGCTCGCACCATGGAAAAAATGGTGCCTGCCGTGCCAATTAAAATTATCGTGCCGGGTAGAGTTTATCGACGGGATGACGACGCCACCCACTCACCAATGTTTACCCAAGTGGAAGGGTTAGCTGTGGACAAGCACATTACCTTTAGCGATTTAAAAGGGGTGTTAAGTTTATTTGCTAAGCAAATGTTTGGCCCAGACACCCGCACTCGGTTCCGTCCCAGCTATTTCCCCTTTACTGAACCCAGTGCTGAAATGGATATCTCCTGCGGTATCTGTAAAGGAAAAGGTTGTCGCGTATGCAGTAATACCGGTTGGTTAGAAATTCTAGGTTGCGGCATGGTGCACCCCAAGGTTTTGGAAATGTCCGGCTATAACCCGGAAGAAGCCACCGGATTTGCCTTTGGTATGGGGATTGAGCGGATTGCCATGCTCAAATACGGTATTGATGACCTTAGGTTGTTCTATGATAATGATTTGCGTTTCCTGGCTCAATTTTAATTATATAAGGTTATCAGGAGGGTACATATTATGAAAGTTTCCTATAAATGGTTACAAGAATTTGTGGACGTCAATATTCCCCCACAGGAACTGGCTGACCGTTTAACGATGGCCGGTGTGGCGGTGGAAAACGTGCACTATTTAGGTGAAGGGATCACCAATGTGGTTACCGGACAAATCCTGAAAATTGATCCCCATCCCAATGCGGATAAACTGGTGATTTGTCAGGTGACAACCGATGGCGAAGATCGCATCCAAATTGTTACTGGTGCCCAAAACGTACGGGAAGGGCATAAAATTCCAGTGGCTAAAGTGGGCGCCAAACTGCCCATCGGACTGACCATTAAAAAGAGCAAATTGCGTGGCGAACCTTCAAACGGCATGCTCTGTTCGGGGCAGGAACTGGGTATCGACACAAAGCTATTGCCTGCGGAACAACAGCATGGCATTATGATTCTGCCGGAAGACGCGCCACTAAATGTGGATATTGTTGAATACCTGGGATTGGATGACTATATATTGGAGCTAGAGTTAACTCCTAACCGTGGTGACTGTTTGTCAATGCTGGGTGTGGCCAGAGAAGTGGCGGTGATGCTAGGTTTAGAAATGCGGTTGCCTGAGACCAATCCGGCGGAAAACGACACCGAGGTTAGTGGTTTAGCCAAGGTTGATATTGAAGCCGAAGACCTGTGCAACCGCTATGTGGTGCGGGTGGTGCAAGATGTAGAAATAGGGCCATCCCCGGCGTGGATGCAACAAAGATTGCGTGCAGCGGGAGTCAGACCCATTAACAATGTTGTGGATGTTACCAACTATGTGATGCTGGAGTTCGGTCAACCACTGCATGCCTTTGATTATGACAAGTTGACGGACCATCACATTATTGTGCGCCGGGCTAAGGCCGATGAACCGCTGGTGACATTGGATGAAACCGAGCGCAAATTAACTGAAGATATGCTGGTAATTGCCGATCCCAATGGACCGGTGGCGGTGGCCGGTGTAATGGGTGGCTTGGAAAGTGAAGTCACTGCCAGCACTAAGAATGTTTTAATTGAATCAGCATTTTTTAATCCCGTCAGTGTGCGACGGACAGCTAAGGCACTGAATATGCGTTCAGAAGCGTCGGCGCGGTTTGAGAAAACCATTGATATTGGCGGTTGTGTGCGGGCTGCTGATAGAGCGGCGCTGTTAATGCAACAGTTGGGTGGCGGCCAAGTGGTTAAAGGGGTAATTGACAATTATCCGCACTCCACCATTGAAAAAACAGTAACTTTAAGGCCGGAAAGAGTAGAATATCTGCTGGGCATTAAGATTGAAAAACAGCATATTATAGACATGTTGTCGGCGCTGCAATTTAAGGTGCAGCCTGAAGGTGCTGAGTTGCTGGTGACCATACCAACTTTCCGCCCAGACATCAGCCTTGAGGCGGACCTGGTGGAAGAGGTGGCCCGGATTTACGGCTATAACAATATTCCAAACACCTTAATTTATGGACCGACAACCCAAGGGAAGCGCGATTTTAACCAACAATTGGTGCATGACATAAGAAATATTCTGGTGGGCTGTGGCCTTTATGAAGTGGTAACCTATGGGTTTGTTAGCCCCAAAGCTTTTGATCTAATGAATTTACCGGCTGACAGTAAATTTAGAAATGTGGTTAAAATCCAGAACCCACTGAGCGAAGAACAATCTGTGATGCGCACAGTGCCGGTGCCCAATCTGCTGGAAGTGTTAGAAAGAAACCATAATCGCCAAGTGCAAAACGGGTCGATTTTTGAAATTGGCCGAGTCTTTTATCCCCAAGTGGGACAAGTGCTGCCGGAAGAAAGGTTGACTTTGGCTCTGGCCTTCTCTGGCTACACCGAAAAGAGTTGGAATGCTCCGGCTCAACCGATGGATTTTTACTATGCCAAAGGTGTACTAGAAACCCTGCTTAATAAAATTGGCCTCAAAGAGGTTCAATTTGTGCGGCATACCGATCCTAGTTTCCACCCGGGGCGCACTGCGGCCATTGAAGTTAATGGGAAGATGTTGGGCGTATTGGGTGAGTTGCATCCCAATGTCATAGAAAACTATAACCTGCCCCATCGGGCAGTGGCTTGTAAAATTGACCTGACAGATTTGATGGCCATTGAACTGGAGTTGCCTCAATATCAAGCGCTACCTAAGTTCCCGGCAGTGGACCGCGATTTGGCTTTGGTGGTTAAACAGGATGTGGCCACCAAAGATATGGTGGATACCATTACCAATACCAGTGGCGCCCTTTTAAAACAAGTTAAAGTTTTTGATGTTTACCAGGGCGCCCAAGTACAGGACGGATATAAGAGTCAAGCCTTTTCACTGTTATTCCAAGCACCGGATCGCACCTTGACCGATGAAGAGGTAACCAAGCAAATGATTAAAATCTTCAAGGCTTTAAGCGAAAAATTTGCAGCAGAATTGCGTAGTTAGCAGGAATTTACCATATAATGACGAATAGATGCTTAAAACGGTGGAGGAGGAACCCAGATGTCCGGTCAAAAGGCCCGGGTTGAAGTGGAAATATGTGGGGATAAGTTTACCATTAAGGGTGATGAATCACCTGAACATATAGAGATGGTGGCAAATTATGTGGACCGTAAGGTGAAACAATTGGTCAACATTAACCCTAAACTTACCACAACCAATGCGGCAATTCTGGCAGCTATCAATATTGCCGATGAACTCAGTAAACTGCAAGCAGATTACGATAACTTGCTGGAAATGATGGATACCTTGGATGCCGATGCCGAGAAAAAGTAATCTAAACGCTAAAAAAACACTCATGGACGATCACTTCATGAGTGTTTCTTTTGCTTTTCAAAATATATTCACCGCTGCATGGCTAGAGCCTGCAGGTTCGGGGAAAAATGAATAGGTGATAGAACAAGAACAATTGTTATGGGAGCAGTGGTTTGATGAAAAACATTGAAATAGCTTGGGTCTTTAATGAAATGGCGGACCTATTGGAAATAAAGGGTGCAGATTTTTTTAAAGTGAAGGCGTATCGCAACGGGGCCAAAACCATTATGCGCCTGGAAAAACCAGTGGCAGAATTGGTTGCCAACGGTACTTTTAGCAAACTGCCCGGCATTGGCAAAGCAATAACTGATAAAACTAAAGAATTATTGGAAACGGGAACTTGCAAAGCACACCAAGAATTGCTGGCGGAAATACCGCGGGGAGTGTTGGAGATTCGCGCTTTGCCCGGCATCGGCCCTAAAAAGGCGCGACTGATTTTTGAAAAACTGGGCATAGCTTCGCTGGCCGAACTGGAAGTGGCAGCTAATAAAAGGGAAATAAGAAAGCTGCCCGGCATGAGTGCTAAGTCTGAATATGACATTGCCCGCAACATCAATGTATTCAGAAACGGTACTGATAAGGTAATATTGGGGTTTGCTCGGGATTTAGGGATAGAATTACGGGAGTTTTTGCTGTCATTGCCGGGGGTAAAAAATGTTGAATTTGCCGGTAGCACCAGGCGTTGGAAAGAAACAGTGCGGGATTTGGATATGGTGGCAGCAACGGAGGATGTACCGGAGCTGATTGATGCCTTAATCACCCACCCCAAAGTCACTAAGGTGTTGGAAAGGGAAGAAAACCGGGTCAGAGTGATGACCTTTTGGGGAGTGCCGGTGGATTTAACGGTGGTAACGCCGGATCGCTTCATTACCACTTGGCACCGCAGCACCGGCAGTAAAAAACATTATCAACACTTACAACGCATTGCCGAACAAAAGAACTTTCAGTTGAGTCATAAATATATTAAGGATGCGGCCGGACAACCACTGCCGGTGGAGAGTGAAGCTGATATTTATCAGGCACTGGGGATGACATATGTCCCGGCCGAGCTGCGGGAAGATAACGGAGAGATTGAAGCCGCCCAGCAACATGCTTTACCCAACTTAGTGGCAGTGAGCGATATTAAAGGGGATTTACATACCCACACCCATTGGAGTGATGCTGCCCTTTCCATAGAGGAAATGGTGGCCGGTGCTAAGGAAAGGGGTTACTCATACTTGGCCATTACCGATCACTCCGGTTCATTAAAAATAGCCAACGGCCTTAATGTCGAAAGGTTACATAAGCAAGGTAAAGAAATTGACAAGTTAAATGAGCAACAGCAAGATTTCACCATATTAAAGGGTGTAGAGTGTGATATTCTAGCTGATGGCAGTTTGGATCATCACGATGATATATTGCGGGACTTAGATGTGGTGGTGGCCTCGGTACACTCGGCCTTTAAACAGGATAAAGAAACCATGACCAATCGCATTGTCTCGGCCATTGAACATGAACATGTGGACATTATTGGCCATGTCAGCGGACGTTTGCTGGGCAGAAGGGAAGGTTATGAATTGGATATTGACCGGGTGTTGGAGGCGGCAGCCAAGTATAACACTATACTGGAGATCAATGCTTCCCCCGACCGCTTGGATTTAAGTGAAGAAAATGCCCGCAAAGCTAAGGAAATGGGAATCAGGATTGCTATTAATACCGATGCCCATGACTTGAAGCGATTAAACGAAATGGAGTATGGCGTATCGGTGGCCCGGCGGGCTTGGTTGACAAAGGATGATATTATCAATACCAAGGATGTAGATCAATTGTTAAAGGAATTAAGATAATGTTTGGTTTTAGCCAACCATTAGACACAAATTTTTACCAGCGCGATACCGTCCAAGTGGCTAAAGAGTTGTTGGGCTGCAAGTTGGTACACTGCAGTCCCTCAGGCATAACCGTTGGCATAATTGTAGAGACCGAAGCATATATGCAAATTGGTGACCCCGCCTGTCATGCCAGTCGAGGCATGACCAAAAGAAACCAAGTGATGTTTGGTCCGCCGGGCAAGGCTTACGTCTATTTTACCTATGGCATGCATTACTGTTTTAATGTAGTCACCAACGATGAAGGAGTAGGGGACGCCGTTTTGATTCGCGCCCTAGAGCCAGTTGATGGTATTGAGTTAATGCAACATCGCAGGCAAAGGGAACGCCTATGGGATCTATGTTCCGGTCCAGCCAAACTGGTGCAAGCCATGGGTATTACCAAAGAACACAACGGCTCTGACCTAACCCAAGGACCGATAACCATCTATGCCGGACACAGGGTAAAGGACATCGTCACCACCACCAGAATCGGCATCAAAGAAGGGGCAGAATTACCGCTACGGTTTTACATAGCGGGAAACAAATACATCTCAAAAAAGTAACAGAGTTGAGCCCGCAAAACGGAATCCTTGTGTGTAATGAAAAAGTTATTGTTATAATTAATGTTACTTTCAAGCCCCTACGGAGAACATTGCAAGGGGAACATAAAATGTTGGAGGTTATTAACATGAAATTAAAAGAAATCTACAACTTAGCAATTGAAATGGGCAAAAAGCACGACCCCAGAGGATTAGAACAGGTGGAAAAACTGCTGGCTAAAACCAAAGAACGCTACCAAGAACTTAATGAAGAAGAAAAATCAGAATTTGATACCGATAAACTGTTTAACCCCTATAGTGACACCAGGGTACTGCTGGGTGACTTAGATTTAGAAGTGAAAAGAATACTTACCGGTATCGACATGGAAGTGGGCGAAGTGGTGTTGGCTGATCGCCTATCAGAAAAGGGCCAAAAGATTGATCTGATCCTATCTCACCACCCTGAGGGTAAAGCCATGGCGGCTTTGTATGGTGTGATGCACATCCAGGAGGATGTATTACATAAGTTTGGCGTACCAATAAACGTGGCCGAAAGCATCATGTCATCACGGATTAATGAAGTGCGCCGGGGAATGCTACCCCATAACCACAACCGCGCTGTGGACGCTGCCAAATTGTTGGGCTTTGCCTTCATGAGCATGCATACCCCGGCCGATAACATGGTGAATGATTACCTGCAAACTAAATTCGATCAACAGCGGCCAGAAACCCTGGGTGAAGTGGTTAAAATGCTAAAACAAGAACCAGAATATGCCGAGGCAGTCCAATATAATGCCGGACCCACCATCGTTATTGGTACCAAGGATCGACGGGCTGGTAAAATCATGGTGGATATGACCGGTGGCACCAGTGGCTCTGAGGATGCCTATAACAAACTGCAAACCGCTGGCGTGGGCACTTTGGTGACCATGCACATCGGTGAAAAGCACCGCAAAGAGGCAGAAAAGAACCATATCAATGTCATCATTGCCGGCCATATGGCAAGCGATTCGCTGGGTATGAACCTAATTCTGGATAAATTTGAAGAACAGGGAGTAGAAGTGTTGACTACTTCCGGACTGCTCAGATACAAACGTTAAACGGGGGTTATATAATGCAAAAGCCCGAACTTTTAGCTCCGGCCGGTTCATGGGAGGCGCTGGTGGCGGCTGTTCAAAATGGAGCAGACGCTGTATATTTCGGTGGCAAAGCCTTTAATGCCCGGTATTCGGCCACCAATTTTGATGATGATCAATTGGTCAAGGCGGTGGAATATTGCCATGTCCGTGGAGTTAAGGTTTATGTGACAGTAAATATCATTTTGTCCGATACTGAATTGAAGGAAGCTTTGACTTTTCTGCATTTTCTGCACAACAGTAGGGTAGATGCCATCATAGTTCAAGATCTGGGCTTAGCTAAACTGGCCCGCCAAGTGGTGCCCGAATTGCCGCTCCATGCCAGCACCCAAATGACGGTGCACAATGCCGCTGGGGTAGAATTATTACAGCAGTATGGTTTTGAACGGATTGTATTGTCCCGGGAGATGGAATTGGAGAACATTGCCCAAATTAAAAGGGAAACCGGTGCCGATTTGGAAACCTTTATCCACGGGGCATTATGTGTTTGCTATTCCGGACAATGCTTGATGTCCAGTATGATTGGTGGCCGCAGCGGCAACCGGGGTAGATGTGCCCAACCCTGCCGTTTACAGTATCAGTTGGTTGACCACCGGGGCAAGTCTTTGGTTGACACCGGGGCGGTGGGGGATTATTTACTAAGCCCTCGCGACATCAACCTGAGCGCCCATGTGCCGGACTTAATCAGGGCTGGTATAAATTCCTTCAAGGTGGAAGGTCGCATGAAGCGTCCAGAATATGTGGCCACCGTTATCAGGGTCTATCGCCAGTTAATTGATAAGGCTTTGGCCGGCGGGGAATTCAATGTGGAGCCTAGAGAAGCAAAGGATTTGGAACAAATCTTTAATCGTGACTTTTCCACCGGCTATTTTTATGGTAACCCTGGCGGTGAATTAATGAGCTACAAGCGCCCCAATAACCGAGGAATACTATTGGGTCGAGTAAAAAGATTTAGCAAAGACAGCAACCTGGTGGAGCTGGCACTGCACGAACCACTGCGGGTGGGAGATGGCATTGAGGTTTGGGTCACCCAAGGTGGTCGGGTGGGCACCGAGGTGTCCCGCATTATTATGCAGGGCAGCCAAGTGGAGAGTGCCCCGGCCGGTGCCAACGTTTGGGTGGATATTCGGGGAAAAGTGCGCCCGGGAGACCGGGTGTTTAAAACCAACGACGCCCAGTTAATGCAACAGGCTAAGTTGAGTTATACCTCCAGTAAAGAACTGAAAAAGATTCCACTTAAGTTTACAGTTAAAGCCAGTGTGGGCGAACCGCTGTACATTAAAGTGGCGGATCCGATGGGCAATTGGGCCGAGCATTCCTCAATAGAAGTGGGCCAACCGGCAGAAAAAAGACCTTTGACAGAGGATTTTTTGGCTGCGCAATTGAATCGTCTAGGTAACACTCCCTTTTCCCTAGGGGAACTGGACAGTGATATTCAAGGGCAAGTAATGTTTCCCATGAGTGTTATCAACGAACAGCGCCGGACGGTGTTGGAACTATTGGAACAGCATCGCAGGGGTACCCGCAGTAAAACCGTCGATAAAGGGGTTTTTAAACAACGACTGACCGAAGCGCTGGCAGATTTAGAACAGCATAACCCCGGCGGCAAAAGAAACCGCCCTAAATTGGCGGTAAACGTCACTGAACTGGCAACGTTGAAGGCAGTGGTGGATGCCGGGGCAGACATTGTCTATTTTGGCGGCGAAAGCTATCGCTCCCAGAAGGCCATTACACCCGAGGACATCAAAAGTGCTACTGCCTATTGCAACAAGCACGGGGTTGAATTTGTACTGTCGTCACCCCGAATTTTGCAAGATCAAGAACTAAATCGGTTTATAAATTTTATAGGCAAAGTTATACCTAATGTTAGCAAAGTGCTGGTGGGCAACCTGGGCCTACTTAAAGAGCTTAAAGATAACCATCAGCTGCAGCTAATTGCGGATTTCTCTTTTAGTGTGTTTAATCGGGCTGCTGCCGCCATGTTGGCGGAACAAGGGGTGGTTCGGGTCACCCTTTCGCCGGAACTGACCATGGGACAAATAAAGGAATTTGCCGCCAATACCGCCATGCCATTGGAGGTGATGGTGCATGGGGCATTGCCGTTAATGGTCACCAGGTACTGTGCTATGGGCAGTTTGCTGGGCGGATTAACCAGCCAAAATAAGTGTTCTGGTCCTTGCCGCAATCAATCCTGCGGTTTGAAAGACCGTAAAGGGATTGTGTTTCCCATTAAAGTGGACCAGTATTGCCACCAGCATATTTTTAATTCTAAAGAGCTGTGTATGATTGAAGATATTGGCCCGCTGGCAGCGGCAGGTTTATCGGTACTGCGCATAGATGCCCGGATTGTCAATGCAGAACGGGCTAAGCATATTGTGCAAGCCTATCGGAATGTATTGAGGTTTTACCCAGATCAGGAGTGGTATGAAATTGCAGCCAATGCTAAGGCGGAACTAGAAAAGGAGTCAATGGGATTCACCAAGGGTCACTATTATCGTGGAATAATATAAGGGGAGTTTTATGGACGAAAGAACTTTTGCCAGATTGGAATTTCAAAAGGTGCGCCAGCGCTTAGCTGAACATGCCGGTTCTGCCCTGGGGCGAGAACTAGCAGAGCAACTGACGCCCAGTACCAATTATGATACAGTGCTGGCTTGGCAGGCAGAAACCACCCAGGCCAGCAATTTGTTGCGCTTTGAGCCCACAGCAGAACTTGGCGGCTGGCAGGACATTCGCAATCAAATTTTGCGGTTAAAAAGAGATGCTCTATTATCGGCAGAAGAGTTGTATCCGGTGGGGACAACGCTGGCCGCTTCCCGGCGCATTAAAACATTTTTGGCGGAGCGCAGTGAGACCTACCCGGTGTTGGCTGAGATAGCGATGGGCCTGGCCAGTTTGCCTGCGGTGGAAAAGGCTATCTTAGCAGCGATCTTACCCGGTGGCGAACTGGATGACCATGCCTCACCGGAGTTGTATCAAATTCGGCGACGGATGGCCAGCGCTCAAACCAAGGTTAAAGAGCGCTTAGATGCCATTATTAGATCGCCTGAAAAACAGAAGTATTTGCAGGAGGCCATTGTCACCATTCGGGGCGATCGCTACGTGGTGCCGGTGAAACAAGAGTACCGAGGGCAGATACCTGGTATAGTGCACGATCAATCCGCCAGTGGCGCCACGGTATATATTGAGCCAATGGCAGTGGTGGAAGCCAATAACGAAGTGCGCCAATTGATGGCTGCAGAAAAGCAGGAAATCCAACGCATTTTGGTTCATCTAAGCAGTTTAGCAGCGGGAGTGGTGGATGAACTGAGCTTAGCTATGGATTCATTGGGACATTTGGATTTTGTGTTGGCCAAAGCCAATTACGGTCGCAAACTAAATGCTTGGCAGCCAAAGATTAGTCCCCAACCGAAATTAAACCTCGTCAAAGCCCGCCATCCATTATTGACCGGCGAGGTGGTGCCGGTGACCGTTTGGTTAGGCGAAGATTTCACCACCATGGTGATTACCGGTCCCAATACCGGTGGTAAAACTGTTACGTTAAAAACGGTGGGATTAATGGTGTTAATGACCCAGTCTGGCTTACATGTGCCGGCGGAGGATGGTTCCGAGGTGGGCATTTTCAGTCAGGTGTTTGCTGATATTGGCGATGAACAGAGCATTGAGCAGTCGTTAAGTACCTTTTCATCCCATATGAGTAACATTGTCGGTATTATCAATCAGGCCGATGACCGCAGTTTGGTGTTGGTTGATGAATTGGGTTCTGGCACAGATCCCACCGAAGGGGCGGCGCTAGCTCAATCAATTTTAGAGTATCTGCACAAAATTGGGGCGCGCACCATTGCCACCACTCACTACAGCGAACTAAAGAATTTTGCCTATGCCAATCAGGGGGTAGAAAACGCCAGTGTTGAATTTAACAGTGAGACGCTAAGGCCAACTTACCGTTTGCTAATTGGTAAGCCTGGGCGCAGTAACGCCTTTGAAATCGCTCAGCGGCTGGGGCTGTCAGAGCACTTGGTACAGCGGGCCCGGGGATATTTAACCGAAGAGCAAATTGAGGCGGCAGAGTTAATGCAAAAAATGGAGCGCACCCAGCAGGAGGCCGAAAAAGAAAGACAACAGGCCGTGAAGTTGCGATTGGAAACGGAACAATTAAAAGAGCGCTATCAGAAATTAGAAGAACAGCTCAATGCCCGCAAAGCGGATATTATTAATAAAGCCCAAGAAGAGGCCCAGCAGATTATTAAACAGGCCCGGCAGCAATCTGAGGATATCATTAAAGAGTTAAGGGAGAAACTGGCAGAACAGAGTACCCGGGAACGGGAAGAAGCAATTAAACAAGCCCGAGAGAAAATCTATAATCTATATGACAAGGGCATGAAGAAAAGAATTAAACGTACCCAAACTTTCCAACCGCCCAAACAATTACAACCGGGGGATGAGGTCTATCTACCCCAGTATAATCAAAAGGGATATGTGTTGGATATTGGTGACAAAGGCGTTTTGGTGCAGGCCGGTATTTTAAAGTTAACGGTGCCCAAAAACCAGTTGCAAAAGGTTGAACAACCAAAGGTAAATCCTGGCCAAAGCCAAGTGGGGAGAGTGGTGATGGAAAAGGCCCAAAAAATCAGTCCCAACTTGGATATGCGTGGCATGACGGCGGACGAAGGTTTGCTAGAAATGGAAAAATATTTGGATGACGCTTACATCGCCGGTTTAAAACAGGTGAATCTAATTCACGGTAAAGGGACCGGCGCCCTGAGGGCAGCAGTACATCGAGAACTGAAAGATAACCCGCGAGTAAAAAAGTTCCGCCTCGGAGAACTAAGCGAAGGCGGTGCCGGGGTCACCGTGGTGGAACTGAAGTAAAATTGTTTAAAATCAAATACTCGCCTGTTTTTTGTAGGGGCTCAATTTATTGAGCCCGTTTAAACGCAACTTTTTGCGCATAGAGCAAAACCTTTGCTTAATAATTAACGTTGTTTGATGGGCTTGATAAATCCAGCCTCTACAAAAAGCGATGCAAGAGGGTCGTTTTCTACACATGCTTATATTGAGAATTTAATTAATGCCAAAAATCAGCCACTTTAGAAGTTGGCTGATTTTTTAGCATCATTTTGCACATATTGTTGACCCAGCTCCTTCGAGCGGTTGGTGGCACTAACAACGGCGTGCTCAATGGCTTGTTGGAAATTATAGCGTTCCAGTTCCTTTAATCCCGCCATGGTGGTGCCGTTGGGTGATGTCACCTGTTTTCTTAATACTTCAGGGTTTTCGCCGGTTTCGATTAACATGCGGGCAGCGCCAATTAACGTTTTTAATACCAGAGGCCGAGCCAATTCCCGGGGGATACCAGTGGCTTCACCAGCCTTTTCCATTGCTTCCACCAGGTAATATATATAAGCAGGGCCGCTGCCCGATAATCCAGTCACCGCATCCAGCAGTTCTTCATCAAATACCACAACTTCACCGACGATGGTAAATATTTCCTTAGCCAGTTCTAACTGTTCTGGGCTGACATACTGCCCAGAGGTTAGTCCGGTGGCAGACTCCAGCACAGCACAGGAGGTGTTGGGCATTGCCCGCACCACAGGCACTTTAATGCCCAGCGTATCCTCAATCAAAGTGGTGGTAATGCCAGCCAATACCGAAATGATTAAGTGATTTTCAGTGATGGAATCTTTTAGCTCTGCTAAAACGCTAAAAACATCTTGGGGCTTGATGGCCAACACAATGATATTGGCTTCACTGGCGGCAGCCTTTTTATCCGTTACCGGAACAATGCCGTAGTATTGACGTAGAAACTGCAGCCGTTGAGTATTACTTCTATTGGTTACCCAAATTTCACCGGGGCGAATCTGTTCTGTTGACAATAAACCTTTCATAATTGATTCAGCTATATTGCCGGCACCAACAAATAAAAATTGATTACCTGCTAACAAAATAATTACTCCTCTCTTGACCTGACACGGCTGTCTTATGCTCTGGTTTGACCGGTGCCTTGGATTATATATTTATAACTGGTTAATTCCTTTAGCCCCATTGGTCCCCGGGCGTGTAATTTTTGGGTGCTGATGCCTATTTCGGCACCAAAACCAAATTCAAAGCCATCGGTGAACCTGGTGGAGGCGTTGTGGTAAACTGCCGCAGCATCGATGGTGCGCATAAAAATATCAGCAGTTGCTTGGTTGTTGGTGACAATGGCTTCGGAGTGTCCGGTGCTGTGTTGCTGGATATGACCGATGGCTTCGGCGAGATCTTTAACAATCTTGATCGCGATTGTTGGGGCTATAAACTCTTCGGCCCAATCACTTTCCGTTGCCGGTTGCGCATCTTTAACCAATTTTAAGGTTTCGGCACAACCGCGGATTTCTACGCCTCTGGCTTTTAATTCCGCGGCTGCTTTGGACAGCCAAGGGGATGCTATGTCTTGATGCACCACCAGTGATTCTGCAGCATTGCAAACGCCATAACGTTGGCATTTGGCATTAATAATAATATCCAGTGCCATTTGTGGGTCGGCGTCTTTATCAACGTAGATATGGCAGTTGCCGACGCCGGTTTCAATTACCGGTACAGTGGCGTTTTGTACCACCCTTTGAATTAAACCAGCCCCGCCCCGGGGAATTACTAAATCCATTAGGCCATTTAGTTTTAGCATTTCATCCACCGCCGCTCTGTCGGTGGTATCCACCAATTGCACCACTTCGGCAGAAACATTGGCTTTAGCCAGACCAGTTTTGATGGCGCTAACCAGTGCTCTGTTGCTATTAATGGCGCTGGAACTACCGCGCAGCACCACAGCACTGCCGGCTTTTAAACACAGGGCGGCGGCATCCACTGTTACGTTGGGGCGGCCTTCGTAAATGATTCCTACCACACCCATTGGCACCCGTACTTTATTGACGTTGAGACCGTTGGGGCGCGGCCAGCTTTCAATGGTTTCGCCAATGGGATCGGCCAAAGCCACAACTTGGTGGATGCCTTCAATCATACCGTCGATACGCCCGTCGTCCAGTGCTAACCGATCTAAAAGTGGTGCACTGAGGCCAGCGGTTTTGCCCTTCTCTAGATCTATTTTGTTAGCTTCAATGATTTGTTGACTATTGACCTTTAGTTGCTCAGCCACCATATTTAAAGCATGGTTTTTGATTGCGGTATCTAAAACAGCCAATTCATTGGCTGCTGATTTAGCCTTGATGGCCAGTTCCTTTACTAACGACATGCACTACTCCTCCCTTCACAAACTAACCAGTCTCGATTAATAACTTCCAAATTGTGGCGGTGTTTACCGGCCACTAAGCGCAGATCTTCTGAGGACAAGTTTGATATGCCCTTGGCCAGATTTAAATTATCGCTGGTTTTTATTGTAACCACACTGCTGGCAGGAAAGGTACCTTTAACATCCAAAATGCCCACTGCCAGCAAACTTTTTTTATCGCGGATAATGGCGTTGGCAGCCCCCTGATCCACAATTATTGTGCCCTTAGGAATACTGCTGAATGCAATCCATTGTTTGCGACTGCGGAGCGATTCCTTGGCTGGTTCAAAGCGGGTGCCAAATTGTTTGCCGTTGGCGATGGATACAATGTTCTCAGGCCTTTGGGCGCTGGTGACTATGGTGCGAATGCCGCTACGGGCAGCGATGCGGGCCGCAGATACCTTGGTACGCATGCCGCCGGTACCTACTGCACTGCCACTGCCACCGGCCACTCGTTCTAGTTTTTCGTCCACTTCTTTAACCACCGGAATGAGTTTGGCGTTAGGGTCTTTCCGCGGATCACCGCTGTATAGGCCCTCGGTGTCAGTTAGGATTACCAACAACTGGGCTTCGACTAAACCGGCCACCAGCGCGCTTAACGTGTCGTTGTCACCGAAGCGTATTTCGGCAAAGGCAACGGTGTCATTTTCGTTAACCACTGGTAGTACTTGGTGCCCCAGCAGTGAGTTGATGGTATTGCGGGCATTAATGTATCGCTTCCGGTCAGCCAAATCCTCCCGGGTGAGTAAAACTTGGGCTGTTTTAATGCCATGGTTTAAGAACAGTTTGTTATATTGTTCCATTAATAGTCCTTGCCCCACGGCAGCAGCCGCCTGCCTCTCGGGCATTGTCAGCTTGGTGCGATCCCAGCCTAAATGGCCCAGACCCGCCGCCACCGCACCGGAGGAAACCAACACCGGTTGCCAACCAAGGCTATATAATTCAGCAATACTTTTGCTTAAGGCTGCCATTTTTTGCATATTCAGCATGCCATGTTCGGTGGTTAAACTGCTGCTGCCAATTTTAATGATGATTCTTTTGCTGTCCAATTGATTTACCTCCTGAAACACCTCTAGAAGTTCCTAGTCAAGAAATAAAAAAACTCCTTCAGTCCTAAGGACGAAAGGAGTTTGCCTTCGTGGTACCACCTTAATTAATGTGCATCTAGCACATTCACTTAAGTACCCGGTATCGGGGGTAAAACCGGTTAGGTTAATTCCCTAACTGCTCAGGAGTGGGTTCAGATTTGCTGTTGGAGCACCTTACAGCCAGCGAATGCTCTCTCTGATCAACAGTTTAAATCTTACTATTCTCCCTCTTGGCGTTGACGTGATAATAACGTAATTATAAATACTTTAAATCGATTATGTCAAGGGCAGGGTAATGGCTGATATGATGGCTGAAGCAAATTTAAAGCTGACAATCTTGAGATTGCCAGCTTTTTTGGGTAACTTAATTCTCATCTGTTCTTAGCCACGGTTGTTTTTGACTATCTTTTTCTTTCTTTTTCCCTTCGTGGTCATCATTGTCGTCTTCATGGTCATCACGCTGTTGATCCCAAGAATCCAGTATATCTGGCAACCAGCTACCGCCATTTTCTTCGGTGTGCACATCGCAAATTTTAGTAGGTGCCCTTAGCCCATAGTCCGCCACATGTTCCGGCACGTCATAGGGTAGTTTGACGACGGTTTTCATAATTCTGTCTGGGCAATAATCGCTAGGCAGCTGACCGGTGGTGGCACATACCTCCATCAACACATGGGTATTGTCAGTTCCTGTAGGTACCGTTCCTTGGACAAAATAGTCGTTGACCATATGGTCTTCAGGGGTATGGGGCCCCGGTAGCAACCCGGACTTACTGTCTACTGTGGCCCGCACTAGGCCGCTTGGCTTAACAAAATCATTCTTTGGTAGGCCGGCGGTTGCTGCTTGCATTGTTTCCTTCCAAATTAAAGCGGTATAGGTTCCTCCGTAAGCTCCTAAACTGCCGGATGCCAAACCATAGTTTTGATTTGTATTGCCGATCCAAGCCACCGCCACTAAATCTGGGGTATAACCGGCAAACCAGATGTCACTGGTGGCGCCATTGCTATTATCGGTGGTGCCGGTTTTGCCTGCCATCGGTCGATTAATTAACGCTCTGGTACCGGTACCTTTGGTAACGGCATCTTTGAGCATGTCATTAATTAAAAAGGCAGTGGTTTCCTTCATTGCCCGTTGCTGTTTGGGGCTGGTTTCTGCCACTATGGTGCCATCCAATCTTTCCACTTTGCGAATCACCATTGGCTCGCTGTAAACACCATTGTTGGCAAAGGCGCCGTAAGCGGCAGCCATCTGTAGTGGTGTAACACCGGTACTTAATCCACCAAGGGCGGCAGATAAGCCTTCGTTTTTCGGGTTTAATCCTTCAATGCCCAATTTTTTGGCAAAGGCAAAGGAATTGTTTAACCCTACATCTTCTAGTAATTTAACAGCCACTATATTTATTGAGCTGGTTAAACCCTGGCGCATGGTAACTAAACCGCGGAATGAACCGCTATCATTCTTTGGTTGATATGACCCTTGTTTAAATGGTATGTCATCAATGACTGTGGCGGGTCCTTTTCCTAAGTATTCTATTGCTGGCCCATAGGCAATAATCGGTTTAATGGTAGAACCAGGGCGGCGTTTTTCTTTAGTGGCTCGGTTCCAACCCCGTTGACTGACATGTTCTCGGCCGCCAACTAAAGCTTTGACATGCCCGTTTTTGGGATCTAAAATAACGGTGGCGCCGTTTGGTTCAATCACCTCTCCGCCAGCATTGTAAGCCGGGGGAAAATTATTGTCATTGGCCATTGCTGTTTCGGCAGCTTGCTGCATAGCTGGGTTTAAGGTGGTGTAAATTTTCATACCACCACGAAACACATCTGCTTCACTTAACTTATAATCGCCATTTTCATCTGTTAACTCAGATATTACATAATCCATAAAATAGGGATAGGGGTACTTGGCGGTGGAAATTTCACCGGCGTTAAGTTCAATTTCTTTGGCTTTGTATTGGCTGGCCTCTGATTCGGCAATATAACCATATTTAGCCATTTGGTCCAATACAATGTTTCGCCTCTCTTTTGCTGCTTCGGGATTAACAAAGGGGTCATATGCGCTGGGCGCCTGGGGCAAACCGGCAATTAGTGCCGCTTCGTCAACAGTTAACTCGCTGACATCCTTGTTAAAGTATGCATGGGAAGCAGCTTGAATGCCATGGGCCCCTTGGCCGAGATAAATGACATTTAAGTAACCCTCTAGGATTTCATCTTTGGTGAAATGCCGCTCCATTTGTATAGCGTAAATAGCTTCTCGGATTTTCCTTTTAAAACTTTTTTCTTTCTTTAAATCTAAAGACTGGTTAACCAATTGTTGGGTGATGGTGCTGGCACCCTGATCAAGGCTGCCGGTTTTGATGTCCGACCAAGCGGCGCCTAATATCCGATAGGGATCTACGCCAATGTGATCTCTAAATCGGATATCTTCAATGGCAATAAAAGCATTTTGCACCATCTCTGGTACTTCGCTAATATCCACTGGTATCCTGTTTTCAGCACCAATTCTAGTGACCAGGTTGTCGTTTTCATCGTATATTTCAGTTGCAGCTGCAAAATTTATTGCATCTGGGTTAAAAGTTGGCATATCGGCTACACTGGCATATATTAATGCAAAGGCAGCACCCCCGGTGGCCACTACTAATAAAGCGAATATTAATAAAGCCAAGCGAGCGATGTTCAATTTCCTGCGACGCTTTTTCTTAGCCACGAGCTAGTCCTCCTTAGGCCTTTTTACCTCTGATTATAACACAGCACTAGGAAAAAATTGTAGATAAAATTTACCTACCTTGTCATAGTTTGTGGCATTTTGGTATAATGATTGAAGTTGAGCTGATTTGTATTAGTTTGAAAGGAGATTATTGATTGTGTCCCAAGTTGAACAAAATCTAGAAAAACAGTTGGAGATTATTAAACGAGGCACGGCGGAAATTGTGCCTGAAAATGAACTGATAGAAAAACTCAAAAAATCTATCAAAGAAGATAAACCCTTACAGGTTAAGTTGGGCTTAGACCCCACAGCACCGGATATTCACTTAGGTCATACTGTGGTGTTGCAAAAGTTGAAACAGTTACAGGACCTAGGGCACCAAGTGATTATCCTTCTGGGTGATTACACTGGACGTATCGGTGATCCAACGGGTAAATCTGAAGCCCGGAAACAATTGACTGAGGAACAAGTGCTGGCCAATGCCCGCACTTATGAAGAACAAATATTTAAAATTTTAGATCCCGATAAAACAAGGGTGGTATTTAATAGCCAATGGCTGGCTCACCTTACCTTTGAAGAGGTGATCAACCTAACGGCAAAATATACAGTGGCCCGTATGCTGGAGCGGGAAGATTTTCACAAGCGGTATCAAGAGGGGTTGCCAATCAGCATTCACGAATTCTTATATCCATTAATGCAGGGCTATGATTCTGTGTCTTTAGAAGCTGATATTGAACTGGGCGGAACTGACCAGAAATTTAACCTGTTAATGGGTCGTCACCTACAAAAGGAATATGGTCAAGAACCGCAAATAGCCATCATGATGCCTATTTTAGAGGGTTTGGATGGCGTCAACAAAATGAGTAAGAGTTTAGGCAATTACATTGGCATTGATGAACCCGCTAACGAAATGTATGGCAAGACCATGTCTATCCCTGACCAGTTGATGGTGCGTTATTTCGAGTTGGTGACCCAGGTGCCATTGGAAGAAGTGCGGGCAATTGAGGCGGGACTGCAGGATGGTAGTTTGCATCCCAGGGATGTGAAAATGCGACTCGGTAGAGAAATTATTACTATTTATCATGGAACTGAAGCAGCGCTACAGGCAGAGGAAGGTTTTAAGAAGGTCTTTCAACAACGGGAATTGCCCGATGAAATACCTGAGTTTAAAATAACAGATGCAGTGATGGAAGAGGGGAAAATTGTTTTACCCAAACTGTTGGTGGCGGCAAATTTAGTCAGCTCTAACAGTGAAGCCAGAAGATTGGTGAAGCAAAACGCCGTTAAACTTAATGGTGAAACGGTGCAGGATCCCAACATGAGATTTGACTTTGCATCCGGCACCATTATTAAAGTGGGTAAAAGAAAATTTGCTAAGTTAGTTTAAATGATGCTAAGGTGTGTTGATCTGTTGAAGATTAACGCGCCTTAGTTTTTTATTGCATGGAAAACAAAAAATCATCACGTCAAGGGTCAACCACTCATATAAATATTATGGGGGTGAGTTGATTGTTTAAAAAGAGGCGGCGATTTTCAAGCACGGCCTTTTTTATAATTGTGTTAATTATCTCAGTTTCGTTGGTTTACTATCTAGTGGACAAAAATTTACGTCCCACTATTATTGCAATAGCTGAATCAAGAGCAAATTTAATGGTTAATGACGCCGTAAGTCAAGCGGTACAAACCCGGGTGGCGGAAGAAAAATTACAATACCAGGACTTGGTTAATATTCATAAAGACAAAGATGGTCGTATTGTGATGATGCAAGCCAATACCGTCAGGATAAATCAAATATCCACAGACATTACCCTAGAGGTGGATAGGGCGTTAAAAGAAATTGAAAACGAGGAGTTAAACATCTCTTTAGGTCAAGCCATTGGTAGTCACTTTTTAGCTAATTATGGTCCGCAAATTAAAGTTGACGTTTTGCCGGTGGGCAGTGTTGCGGTGCTGGTGACAGATAAATTCGATTCCACCGGCATTAACCAAACACGACATCAAATTACTTTGGATTTGAAAACTAAAGTAAAAATTGCCATACCTTTATATAATAATGATATAGATGTACATACCATTGTGCCTTTAACCGAAAGTGTAATAGTGGGTGATGTTCCGGAAACCTGGGTTAGTATTCCTAACGGGCTGTTGAGTGGGATTGCTCCCACCCAACAGTAGCAATCACTTAATTGAAGACTGGAATTTGTAGGTCATTCGCGAGATGTTTTTAATCACCTGATAAGCCTCATCGCTGCTGGGTGTAGATTTGCTTAAAACCACCAAGATGTAGGGGTTGTGAGGGTGTTTGACGTAAGCCACATCGTTGTGGGTACCGGTGGGGGGCCAATCACCAGTTTTGTTAGCCACTGTTATTTCCGGCGGTATTCCAGCCGGAAGGCGATCGCGAAAAATGGTGTGTTCTAAATGATTCATTAGAATGGAACCCAGTTGTGGGTGGTTTAATGTAAATTTTCTAGTTTCATCCATGTATATAGCCATGTCCCGGGGGCAAGTGATGTTTTGATTATTGACTACAATTACCCCGCCAATTTGGCGCATATAGCCCTTAACGTTTTGGCGTCCTAAGTAATCGTATAATATGTTGGTGGCCACATTGTCGCTATGGGTGATGGATGCTTGGGAAAGCTCTTCAATTGTAAACATGCTGCCGATGGGTTGGTTCTGCAGATAACCAGTTCCCCCTTCCTGGTGTTGGGCTTTATAGGTTAACAGGGTAGAGGGGGCTAGTTTTTTTGCTGCCATTTGCTGATAAAGATAGAGGTTGATCGGTATCTTGATGGTGCTGGCAGCATGGAACGGTGTCAACTCATTAACGCCAGCGGTTTTGCCGCTGTTAATGTCTAACAGATAAATGCCGTAGGTGCCACTGGCTTTATCTAATTGCTGCTGCCATTGTTCGGTTAACTTAGAGTACGGAATGTTTGAATGGGCATGAATTGCCATGGGGGCGATAAATATAAAACAGAAAAGGTTTAATATAATGATTATATATCGCATGATGTTCACCTCTCTGTTTATATGTTGTCTCAAAGGTAAGTAAAAACCCTGGTCATATCAAAATGACCAGGGTGTTATTTTTTCCATTGTAGAAGGTGGGTTATGAGTTAAAATTCTCTATTTTTTATTGCGCGGATTAAGAAGAAGGAGGCACCGCCCCAAAGTAAAATCATCGCAATAATCATCATTGCTATGGCACTACCTGACATCGTTATTAACCCCCTTTTCAACTCCGGTTAGCAAGTACTGTTCATCTTTCCATTTGGTTTTGGAAAGCAGGAAGCCACCAATGACAATGGCTGCAACCACTGTCCAGCCCATCAACAGTACCGCTTCTTGGGTATAACCGCCGTATGGAGTTTTAATATCGGCGATCAGCGTCATAATACCGGTGTAACCGGCAACTATCGGGGTGACAAACTTAATACAGAAAGACCACCATGCTCCGGCTTTAATTTCCGAAACAGCATCGATGTGTTCTCGTAAGGATTTAAGGTTAAAGAACCAACCAATCAGTATAACTTCAATTAGACCGGCAAATACCACACCTATATTGTTGGTAAAGTGGTCTACGATATCGAGAATGTATAAACCAGCACCGGTAACAATCAACAGACTGCAAGCAACAGCTACTACATGGTAAGCAATAGTAACTTTTTTGCGTTCCATGTTTAATTTGTCCATTAGAGCGGCAATGGCAGCCTCATTAATGGAGATTAACGATGTGATACCGGCAAAGGACAGTGCTAGGAAGAAAAGCACACCAAACAACGGTGCTGCCCCGCCTAATGTGGTGATGGCTGCCGGGAAGGTAACAAAGGCCAAGCCGACACCGGCCCCGGCAACTTCGCTCACATCTACCCCCTGAGTAAATGCCATGTGACCCAGAACACTAAATACAGCTAAGCCGGCCAACAAACTAAAACTACAGTTGGTCAAGCAGGTTGTAAAAGCGTTGGCGGTGAGATCTGATTTTTTTGGCAGGTAACTGGAATAAGTAATCATAATGGCAAAGGCAATGCTTAAATCAAAGAAGATTTGACCATAGGCTGCCGACCACACTTTAAAGTCTAATATTCGGCTAAAGTCGGGTTCAAACATAAAGTTTAAGCCGCTGGCCGCCCCAGGAAGGGTAACCCCACGAACGGCGATAAATACCACCATTAAAAACATCATGGGGATAAGTATTTTGGCGGTTCTTTCAATGCCGCCCTTAACCCCGGTATAGATAGCAGCAAAGTTGATAGCCCATGCTATTAACAGCGGTAATAATAATTGGGTTTGAATGCCACCAAGAATCATAGGGTCATCTGTTAACCCCAGCACGTTGCCGAAGAAGAAACCGCTTGGGTCATCGCTATAACCAACCGATATTGAATGATAAACATAACTCAGCGCCCAGGCGATAACAACTACATAGTAAACCGCAATAAAGAAACATATGAGTACTTGTCCCCAACCGAGCCATTCAAATTTTTTATTCATTTTGGCAAAACTTAAAGGCGCACCGCCACGGTATTTATGACCAATACTAAATTCTAAAATCATAATAGGAATACCTGCGGTTAATAATGCAAGTAAATATACTAAAAAGAATATGCCGCCACCGTTGTCGGCCACCATGTAAGGAAACCGCCAAATGTTACCCAGACCAACGGCAGAACCCACTGCAGCCAAAATAAATCCAATCCGGCTGCCCCATTGCTCGCGTTGTGCCACGAAAATTCCCCCCTCATTTAATGACTAAAAGTAAGTGTCCAACCAGTGTTATCAGAAAATTTCCAGAAATTCACCTCCTAGTGGTGGACAGTTGTTTTTGCTGATACATAGCTTTTTAATTTCGACAGTATTTAAAAAATTCCTTTAATTAGGCTGTACAAATAACTGACATAATTAATAATTTTTAAGCCCACTCCCTTAGGAGTGGGCTTTGTAATGGCGATTTTAATTAGTGACCGCCTTCAGGCATTCCCTCAGGTTTCCGATATACGCCGCGAGGTATATAATGGGTGTGCAGCAACTTGTGAGACAGTTCGCCAAGGGGCTGCCCGAGGAATTCTTCGTAAATGGCAGTGATTGCTGGGTTCTCGTGAGATTTGCGAATAGGCAGTTGTTCATCAACTTTGTAGGTGCCAGCAATACGGGCCAGTCTGACATCCAGGTTGGTTGGTATTGGCTGACCGCCACCGCCAATACAGCCGCCGGGGCAGCACATAACTTCAATGAAGTGATAATCTGCTTTACCTTCGCGAATCAGATCCAGCAGTTTACGGGCGTTGCCCAGTGTATGGGCAACCGCTATTTTCACGTCTAAATCGCCAACCTTAACGGTGGCTTCTTTAATACCATCCATACCGCGAACGGCAGTAAAGTTAATGTCCTTTAACTCTTCTTTGGTAATTAATTCGTAAGCGGTGCGCAATGCAGCTTCCATAACACCGCCAGTAGCACCAAAGATGACAGCGGCACCGGTGGATAAGCCCAATGGATCGTCGTAATTTTCTTCCGGTAGGTTATCCCAGTTAATACCGGCATTGCGGCACATCCGAGCCAATTCCCGAGTGGTGAGTACCACATCAACATCTTGATAACCGCTGTCTGCCATTTCGTCGCGTTGGCATTCAAATTTCTTAGCGGTACAAGGCATAATTGAAACGCTGTAAATGCTTGCAGGGTCAACCCCTGATTTCTTTGGATAGAAAGACTTGATTACAGCCCCCATCATTTGCTGAGGTGATTTACAGGTAGACAGGTGGGGGAGTAGATCGGGGTAATAATGCTCGATATACTTAATCCAACCGGGGCTACAGGAGGTGATCATTGGTAGCACACCGCCATTGGTTATCCGGTCAATTAACTCGCTGCCTTCTTCCATAATGGTTAAGTCTGCAGAAAAGTCGGTGTCAAATACTTTGTCAAATCCCAGTCTTCTCAAAGCAGCAACCATTTTACCAGTACCGATGGTGCCAGGTTCCATGCCAAATTCTTCGGCAATGGCTACTCGGGTGGCAGGAGCGGTTTGTACCACTACATGCTTATTGGGGTCAGCCAATGCAGCCCATACTTTAGCGGTATCATCTTTTTCGGTGATGGCACCAGTTGGGCAAATCAATGCACATTGACCGCACATAGCGCAGTTGACGTCGATTAAATTTTGCTCAAACGGTGGGGCAATTACTGTGTCAAAACCACGATTAACTGGGCCAATTGCTTTGACACCTTGTACCTTTTCGCAAACAGCTACGCAACGGCGACAAAGTACGCATTTGCGAGGATCACGAACAAGTGATGGGGAAGAATCGTCGATATCATCCAGTGTGGCGCTTTGAGCAGCACCACGTTTAAACCGAACATCACCAACACCAAAGGCCTCTGCTAAAGCTTGTAATTCACAGTTGGTGTTTCTGAGGCAGGTGAGGCACTCAGCTGGGTGATCGGATAAAATCAATTCCAATGTCATTTTACGAGATCTACGAACTAAATCTGAATTGGTTTTTACTACCATGCCTTCGGCTACCGGAGCTACGCATGCAGCTTGGAGTGCTTTGGCGCCTTGCACTTCCACCACGCAGATGCGGCAGGCACCGATGGCGTTGATATCTTTTAAATAACAGAGGGTAGGGATATTAACGCCTATCTTTTTGGCAGCCTCCAAGATAGTTGTACCTTGTTCAACTTCTACCTTCTGATTATCAATGGTTAATGTTACTGTTGCCATGCCTATTTTCCCCTCCTATCCCTACGAGGTGGTTTTTTTTGCACCTCTGATTTTACATATACCGGCTGGGCATACTTTATCTTTGATGTGAGCTTCATATTCAGCCCGGTAGTATTTCAGAGTGCTGAGGATTGGGTTTGGTGCAGTTTGACCTAATCCGCAGAGAGCAGATTGTTTGATCATTGCAGCCATTTCTTCTAATAACTCGATATCGCCTTCGCGACCTAAACCTTTTGTAATCCGTTCCATAATTTCCAACATCCGTTTGGTACCAATACGACAAGGTGTACACTTACCACAGGATTCATCTTGGGTAAATCCAAGGTAGAACTTAGCCAAGTCAACCATACAGTTGTCTTCATCGATAACAATTAAACCACCAGAACCTACGATGGAGCCAAGGGAAGCCAAAGTTTCGTAGTCCAGTGAAGTATCGAAATGTTCAGCAGGAATACATCCGCCAGAAGGTCCACCGGTTTGAGCGGCTTTAAATTTCTTGCCACCGGCAATGCCACCACCGATTTCCTCTACAACTTCCCGTAAAGTAATACCCAATGGAACTTCCACCAGACCGGAATTGACAACTTTACCAGCTAAAGCGAATACTTTAGTGCCTTTGGATTTACCAACGCCGATGCCAGCATACCAATCTGCACCTTTGTTAATGATGGGACAAATATTTGCCCAGGTTTCAACGTTATTTATGTTAGAAGGTTTATTATATAGCCCGGAAGCAGCTGGGAATGGAGGACGTGGTCTTGGTTCGCCACGACGACCTTCTGTTGAAGCCATTAACGCAGTTTCTTCACCGCATACAAAGGCACCAGCACCTTCACGAATTTCAATATCAAAGGAGAAATCAGTACCGAGAATGTTATTACCTAACATTCCTTTTTCGCGGGCGATTTCTAAGGCTTTTTTGAAGTTTTTAATGGCTAAAGGATATTCTAAGCGAATGTAAGCGTAACCTTTGGAGGCGCCGGTGGCGTAACCACAGATGGTCATGGCCTCAATTACTGAGAAAGGATCGCCAGTCAATACTGCGTTATCCATAAATGCACCGGGGTCGCCTTCGTCGCCGTTGCAAATAACGTATTTTTGATCGGCTTTTTCATTAGCCATAAATTGCCACTTTAAGCCGGTGGGGAAACCAGCACCGCCACGGCCACGCAAGCCAGCATTTTTGACTTCGTCAATAACTTGTTGCGGTGTCATGTCCTTCAGTACTTTAGCTAAGGCGGCGAAACCGTCAACGGCAACATATTCTTCAAAGGAAACCGGGTCGATTAGGCCGCAGTTTCTCAATGCAATTTTCAATTGCTTTTTAAAGAAATCCATCTCTGGGACGGTTGGTTGTAGTTCGCCTTTGTCGTTTTTGTAGCAAAGACGCTCAACAAATTTGTCGTTTTTCAGATGATCGTTAACAATGTCGCTAATATCCTCTGGTTTAACGTTGCAATAATGATATGCACCAGGGTAAACCATTACCACTGGGCCCAATTGACAGGCTCCTATGCAGCCTGTTTGAACTAACTTAATGGAATTTTTCAGACCATTATCTTCGATGGCCTTCTCTAAAGCATCTGCCACAGCCTGGCATCCTGATGAGTGACAGCCAGTACCGCCACAAACCAATACGTGATATTTGTACTCGTCAGCAGGAGCTCCACCTAAACGGGCCGCTAAGGCCTCTTTAGCTGTTATTCTTAATTGTTCTAATTCTTGAAATGTCATTTATTCGTCACCTCCCCTTGAGGTATTTTATTCATATTTCGCTAAAACTTCGGCGACTTTGTCTGGAGTCATCCGAGGATGAACTTCGCCATCAATAGTCATAACTGGTGCAATACCACAAGCACCCAGACAGCGTACCACATCAAAACTGAAACGACGATCTTCGGTAGTATCACCGGGTTTAATCTTTAATTGTTTTTCCAACTCAGCTTGTATTTCTGGTGCTCCTTTAACGTAACAGGCGGTACCAAGGCATAAATTGATGCTGTGCCGTCCCCTTGGTCTTAGTGAGAAAGCAGCATAAAAAGTTGCTACGCCATAAACGTCGGTCAATGGAACACACAATTCTTCGGCAACTTTGATCATCAAATCTTTAGGTAGATAACCCAATGCCTCTTGGATACCTGCCATAACAACAATTAGATCGTTAGGGTTGCCGCGATGTTGAGAAATTAGTGACTCAATTTTTTTGTCAACCTCTGGTTGGCAATTGCAGTTACATCCTGCTCCCATTGAGTTGGATCCTCCTTTCGTGCTTCCTCTAAGAGAAATTTAATAACATTAATGTGCGCTAAGATTGTGATCGGTTGATTGACTAATTTTAATACATCACCACCTTTAATAAGGTTTTTATAACAACCCACTCCATTTTGCTAGGTTGGGTTTGATGTACGCACAAATTCACAAGTTATTAAAAATTTATTCTCGTTAGTTAAAATAATACCTAATATGAACAAAAGCACATTATGTGAAAACAATCTCAAGTTGTCAAAACGTTACACCTAATATGAATTTTCAAAATATTCACTTGTATATTATTGTACAGCTTGTTTTGTGTTTAAGCAAGCCCTTTTTTTAGTGTAATTTTCCGTTGGAGTAAAATAAAGCAGAGACTGCTATGAATTAGTACTTGTTACAAAGTCACATACAAAATTCAATTTTATTTGCTTGGCATATTATCTTGTGATAAGATATTGTGTGTAAAATCGACTATAATGGTGGAGGGGTTTGTCTTGTTGATAAAGGAGCTAGCGGACAAACTAACAGCATGGTTAGACAACATGCTGAAAGAAACTGGTACTGAGAGCTTTATTGTGGGACTAAGTGGCGGTATTGATTCCGCAGTTGTGGCAGCGTTGTGCTCAAGGGCAAAGCCCAATGATACTTATGGATATATTATGCCGTGTCACAGTAATCCGGATGATGCAAAATATGGTCAAATGGTAGCTGATGCCTTTAATATACCAACAAAAGTGGTGGCCTTAGATGACGTTTTTGATACTATGTTGTTAAAATTGACTGATGAACGATATGAAGACAATATAACAAATCTGACATTTGCTAATATTAAGCCACGCTTACGGATGACTACATTGTATTTCTATGCTGCCAAGCACAAAGGACTGGTTGTGGGCACTGGAAACAAAGCAGAGATTACTGTGGGCTTCTACACTAAGTACGGTGATGGTGGTTGCGACATATTGCCATTGGCTAATTTATCTAAAGCTAAAGTATTTGAAATGGCAAAATATTTAGGGGTGCCACAACCGATTATTGATAAGCGACCTTCGGCTGGATTATGGCATGGACATGATGACGAAGACGAAATGGGTATTACCTACAAGGATTTAGATCATTATATTGAAACCGGTGAAGCTAAACCAGAGGTGAAAAAAGTTATTGAAAGATTAAATCGCAAAAGCGAGCATAAAAGACATATGCCCCCAACACCTCCGGACTTTTAAATCATATTATTTTTACTAATTAAATGGGGACAGGCACTCTTTGCCTGAACCCATTTGCTTGTTAAAGCCAGATTAAATATTTTATAAAATAAGGAAGAACCAACTTTCACAAAACTGGGAGGATGTAATAGATGGCTGGACATTCAAAGTGGGCAACCATTAAGCGCAAAAAAGCTAAGGTGGATGCCCAAAGAGGAAAAGTTTTCACTAGATTAAGTAAAGAGATTATTCTTGCTGCTAGATTGGGTGGCGGTGACCCAGCAGGCAACATGAGACTTAAAACAGCCATAGAAAAGGCTAAAGAAGCTAATTTGCCAAAGGATAGCATCCAACGGGCAATAATGAAGGGTACTGGGCAACTTAGTGGCAGTAATATGGAAGAGTTGGTATATGAAGGTTACGGTCCCGGTGGTGTGGCGGTGCTAATGAATATCATGACTGACAACCGCAACCGCACTGCTGGTGAGGTGCGACATATTTTTTCTAAAAACGGTGGCAATCTCGGCGAAAGTGGTTGCGTTTCTTGGATGTTTGACCGCAAAGGTTTATTGGTCATTGAAAAGGAAAGCAACAATATTGATGAAGAAGAACTGATGATGATTGCTTTAGAAGCCGGAGCAGAAGACATCAAGGAAGAGGAAGAGGCTTTTGAAGTTTATACCGCTCCCGAAAGCTTTGCCGATGTAATTAAAGCTATTGAAGACCAAGGTATTACCTTAGAAGAGGCAGAAATTGCCATGATTCCCCAGACCACTGTTAAGCTTGAAGGTGCAGAGGCGGAAAAAATGATTAAGTTGATTGACTTATTGGAAGAACATGATGACATTGACGATGTTTATACAAATTTTGATATGGACGAATAAAAGCAAAAGCCCGAACTTTTAGTTCCGGGCTTTTGCTTTTACTCGTCTGAATTGCCAAAGGAGAATTGTTAATGGAGGGAATTTTAAAATAAATTTTAGCATCTGGCTACCTCTTAGTTAGCAATATATTTTACTAATTTCACTATATGTAATATCTTGATATGTGTTACTTTCCCATGTATTGGAATAATGTGATTTGGCAATAATATTCAACTAATAGGAAAAAAGGAGGATCTTTAGCCGTGGGTAGGCATAAAGTGGTTTTGGCAGTGGTGAGCGCATTTTTTGTGGGCTTTACCATAAGTGTTGCCTATATGGTTACAACTGGCATGTTCAATCCAGTGCACAAACTAATGGCAATGAACGATTCCTGGGCAACGGAGGAAATCACTGCCGGAGAGATGGTGGTGACACCAGAAACGTTAGTACAAAAACAAAGCATATATTTATGTGGTGACGTAGAAACCGATGTCGAATCAGATGTCAAAGGGTTAATGGGCATGAGCCAGATGGAGTTACAACAAGTATTTGATGCCAGCGATGGGTGGCAAGTACAATTTTTATCACCCAAGGAATTGGTATTGGCTAGGCAGGTAAATGAATTGTGCCCAACCCACAAAAGTTATCGACATTTAAGCATTTATCAAGATCACATGGCGGTGTTTCAAGGACCGCTAGGTATAGACAAGCGATTATTAGAAGTGGTACCAGGTAAGGAAATTAAGAATTTGCCACCAACACTACAATTGAAACTACAACAAGCCAGTACCTTTTATAAGCAGGATGAAAAGACCAAGGCTGAATTACAACAGGAATTAGAGTTCGTTTCAGAGAAACAATTAAATGCGGTGTTGGAGAATTTGGATGAACTAGACTAAAGCAATTACCAATGTAGAATAATAACTGTACTGTACAAGGCAATACAAATTCATAATTCATAATTCAAAATTAGAGGTCTTATGTTATAATTTGATGGAACAATTGTTCTAGTTAGTTGACGGAGGAATGTAATCAATGATAATTATGGGTATAGACCCGGGAACGGCCATCACTGGATATGGCGTTGTCAGCTATAATGGTAACAGCTTTAAATTAATTGAATGTGGTGCTGTTTATACCGAAGCCGGTATACCGTTGTATAAGCGTTTATATACAATTTACAGCGATTTAACTGAATTAATTCAAAGGCATCGACCGGATCAATATGCGGTGGAAGAGCTGTTTTTTAATAAAAATGTAAAAACTGCCCTAGCCGTTGGGCATGCCCGTGGGGTAGCGCTTTTGGCTGGGGCAAACGCTGGTTTAGATGTGTTTGAATATACGCCGCTACAGGTAAAACAGGCTGTGGTGGGATATGGCCGGGCCGATAAACAGCAGGTGCAATTTATGATTAAAACCATGCTTAATTTAGCATCAGCGCCTAAACCGGATGATGTTGCAGATGCGATAGCGGTGGCCATATGCCACGGTCATTTTATCCATAGTGCTGGGAGGGTATCGCTGTGATTGCATTTTTAAGAGGAATATTGGCTGCAGAATCTCCGGGACAAATTGTGGTGGATGTGCATGGAGTTGGCTACAAATTAATGGTTCCCCACTCCACATTGGCATCTATGCCCAGTATCGGTCAGGAGGTTTTTGTCTTCACCCATATGGTGGTACGTGAAGATGATATGCAACTTTATGGGTTTCAAAGCGAGGATGAATTGGCAGTATTTTTGTTATTGTTAAATGTATCTGGCATGGGTCCTAAGGGTGCTCTGTCAGTACTTTCTGTTTATCCACCGGACAGTATTCGAGGATTTATTGGCAACGAAGATGTCACTGCGCTGACCCGAGTGCCGGGTGTAGGTAAGAAAACCGCTCAGCGGTTGATTTTGGAACTGAAGGATAAGATTGGCAAAGTGATAACCGGTTCCAAACAAGGTGGTGCGGCGATAGCCAACGATGGCGGAATAATCAGAGATGCGGAATTTGCTTTAGTTGCTTTAGGATATACACAATCTGAAGCCTCTGATGCCGTCGGCAAAGCACTGAACAATGAAAATACAGTAATTAAAGATGCGTCGGAATTAATTAAACAGGCCTTAAAATATTTGATGAAAGAATAATGGTGATGCATATGATAGAAAGAGATGAGCGAATTGTTTCTGCGGCTGAGAGGACTGAAGATCAGGAAGTAGAATACGGAATCAGACCCAAGGTGTTGGCAGAATATATTGGTCAGCAAAAAGTAAAGGAAACCATAGATATATTTATGAAGGCAGCCAAAGGGCGCGGCGAAACATTAGATCATGTGCTACTATTCGGTCCACCGGGCTTGGGCAAGACAACATTGGCAACGATTATTGCCAATGAAATGGGGGTTGCTATTCGCACCACCAGTGGGCCAGCAATTGAACGTCCCGGTGACTTGGCGGCCATCCTTACTAACCTTAATGCCGGTGATGTTCTGTTCATTGACGAAATTCATCGCTTGAGTCGTTCGGTGGAAGAGGTACTTTATCCCGCCATGGAGGACTTTGCTTTAGATATTATTATTGGAAAAGGCCCCAGTGCCCGTTCTATCCGTTTAGATTTGCCGACCTTTACTTTGGTGGGAGCCACCACTAGGGCAGGATTGCTATCGGCGCCGCTGAGAGATCGTTTTGGAGTAATCAGTAGGCTGGAGTATTATCGCACCGAGGAGTTGGCCGAGATATTGCGTCGATCTGCCAGTATTCTGAATATCCAATTAGATCCCAGCGGAGCAGAGGAAATTGCTCGCCGTTCCCGGGGAACCCCGAGAATAGCTAATCGACTATTAAAGCGAGTGCGGGATTATGCTCAGGTAAAGGCCGACGGATTAATCACCGCTGCTGTGGCCGATGCCGCTTTGAAATTTCTTGAAGTGGATGCCTTGGGTTTAGATAAGACTGATTTACGGATACTAAAGACTATTATCACTAATTTTGCCGGTGGTCCTGTTGGGTTAGACACGTTGGCGGCATCCACCAGTGAAGAGGCGGGCACAGTGGAGGACGTGATCGAACCTTATTTGCTCCAATTGGGCATGCTGTCAAGGACACCCCGGGGGCGAGTGGCCACTCCGTTGGCCTATAAACATTTGGGCATCGCAATGTCGCAACAGTCAGAACAAGTGAAAATTTTTGAAGAGTAATTGTTACCACCCTTTGGGTAATATTAAAATATAATAAAAGAAACAGGTGACAAAGTTGGCCAAAATACTACTGCATACTTGTTGTGGGCCATGTTCCATTTACCCACTGGAACATTTACAAAATGAGAATTTAGACATTGTGGCCCATTTTTATAATCCTAACATTCATCCCTTTACAGAGTGGCAGAAAAGAAAAGAGAACTTTGAACAGTTTACCGAAAGAGAAGGCATTAAAACTATTATTGAAGACGATTATGATTTAGAGGGCTTTTTGCAAAACGTAGTGCATCGAGAAGCTAACCGCTGTCGTTATTGCTATAACATGAGGTTGAGTAGGGCAGCACAAATTGCTCGCAAAGGTAAATTTGATGCCTTTACCACCACACTGCTAGTCAGTCCCTTTCAAAAGCATGACATATTGAAGGAAATTGGTGAAGCGGTGGGTGAAAAATACGGTGTGCCCTTTTATTATGTAGATTTTCGCCCCGGTTATAAGGATGCCTATAAAAAGGCTAAAGAAACGGGACACTATACCCAACAATACTGTGGTTGCATTTATAGTGAAAAGGATCGTTATTTTCCGCGCTTTATGAAACAGAAAGGAGCGAAATAAATGGATCCGATACAGTCCATGGGTAAAATGGTGCTGCTGCTGGGTGTTTTGTTAATTGTGGTGGGCGGCTTAATGTTAGTGGCTGGAAAGATTCCTGGCATAGGAAAGTTGCCAGGGGATATTTTTATTCAAAGGGGTAACTTTACCTTTTTCTTTCCGGTAGTAAGCATGATTTTAATTAGTGTAGTACTGACATTGATTATAAATATTTTTTTAAGAAGATGATTTTTACGAAAACCCATTAATTGTTATCATGCAAGCGCTTATTGTAGGGCTTGATTCATCAAGCCCGCTAAAATGTAGCATTTGCGCATAGTAAAACCGTTTGCCTTGGAACCAAACGTTGTTTGTGGGCTCAATAAATTGAGCCCCTACAGTTTAAACGTTTGGTTTTTATTGTTAATTTCAATCCTAATTTGTGAACTATGTTCATGAAGGTAAATTCAACATTCCTAAGTCATAATTGACGCACCGTTATTTGGAACGAATTGAAGGTCTTATTTATTCTAAATTTTGCTAGTGGAGCTTTAGCACTACTTTTATGCAATTATCAGTTTTGGTACATTGGCAAAGGGTACGCGCAAAGATTCTGCCTGCCCACCGGCATAGCCTCCTGTGGTTTCTGCATAGCCAAAAAAACCGCCCATTTCTCCATAAGGGTTGGAGTTGTTGCATTGGCTTTTCAAATGGTTTTCAATCCCCATTGGCCCGTGGCCAATAATATGTGGCAAGATTATTTAAGTTGGCAACGCTGTGGAAAAAGCAAAAAATTTATATTTAAATAGCCAGCAGGGAGGAGGACGTTATCTGTCGAATATTACCTCTGAAAAACATCTGCCATTTTTGGTAATGTGGAGGAAATAATGTGACATATGAGAAAAAATATAGTATATATATTGTTGGTCCTTACTTTAGCAACGGGATATGGTGGCGATTTTATTAAAGCTGCCGAGGCCAGCGTTTCAGTGATACCCACCAATATTCGCATTGGACTGCAACGGGAAATTACCGAAATCAAATTTTCTGTTCAGGGTGCATATACCATATTAAGGGGTAATAATGGTGAGCTGATTACCATGGCTGAGCCGGGAAAAATTTATACTTTGCAAAGAATTGAGCACCACTTAGGTTCACCGCTGATTGGAGTAACCTGTGATGGTGAACAAATAGCAACCTTTACCGGCTCAATTGTGTTGGAGCAGGTCAATCGGGAAGTTAGTATTCTAAGCGGTAACGGAGCATTAGCCAAAAAGGCCAGTGGTTTAGGACTGTCGGCCATAGACAGCAGCGGCGCCACCACCATGTTATCAAAGGATATTGCCAATTATAGTGTTTTAACCAGCGAAGGAGTTAGCAACCTAAAGGTAGACGATAAATTACCGTTGGTAACGTTGCACAATCAAGGGGGCAGCAAGAGATACCGGGGTAATTTTGACTTTAGATTGGATAGCAAAGGGATCACGGTGATCAATTACCTTCCGCTGGAAGAATATTTGTATAGCGTGGTGTCCAGTGAAATGTATGCTGATTGGCCCACTGAAGCTTTGAAAGCTCAAGCGGTTGTGGCTCGTACATATGCGCTATATTCCAATGGCCAATATTTGGCCCAGGGGTTTGACATACCAGCTAACCAACAAAGCCAAGTATATCTTGGTTATGACCAAGAAACATCCACCACCATCAAGGCGGTGGACGAAACCCGAGGACAAGTATTGACCTATCGGGGACAATTAATATTGGCGACTTTTCATTCCAGTAGCGGGGGCTATACTGGGAATTGTGGTGACATTTGGCATGAAGATGTTCCCTACCTTAAAGCAAAGAAAGATCCCTATGATATAAATAATCAACATTATAATTGGTCAGTTAATTTAAGCGCCCCGCAATTGGTCGCATTACTCACTGCCCAAAATATTTTTTACAGCCAAGTGCTGGATATGGAAGTGGAGCGAGACCAGACTGGCTCTCGGGTTAAAAAATTGTTTATCAAGGGTTTAGACGTGGCTGGTGAATATAAAGAAACTATAATAAGTAATGCTGATCAAGTACGCTTTTTGTTAGGACTAAAGAGCAGTCTGTTCACCATGGAAAAGGTTTTTGATGAGGAAGACAATTTAATTTCGTTGACAATTAAAGGCAACGGCAACGGTCATGGTATTGGTATGAGCCAATATGGTGCCCGGGGCATGGCCATAGAAGGTTATAATTGCCAAGATATTTTGCAATACTATTACACAGGTGTGAAGTTAGAATCAAATTACGGAATGTAGAAGAGGATAGCATGTATAAACTAACAGATTATGACTATTATTTACCAGAAGAATTAATCGCTCAGGAGCCAATAGATAAACGTGATCAATCTCGGTTATTGGTGATGTACAAAGACACAGATTTAATTGAACATCGGCACTTTAAGGATATAATTAAATACTTAAAACCCAATGATACTCTGGTACTCAACGAAACCAAGGTGTTACCAGCACGCATTTTTGGCATACGCCAAAATACAGGTGCTAAAATAGAAGTTTTGTTATTAAAACAATTGTCAGCCGATCGTTGGGAAGTGTTGGTGAAACCCGGCAAACGGGCTCAGGTTGGTGATAAAATACTCTTTTATAATGATCAGCAACAACAGCTAATGGCGGCTGACATATTAGAAAAAACCGATGTCGGTGGTCGAATATTACAATTTAAGTACCAAGGGAGTTTCTTGGAAATTCTGGACCGCATTGGGGCGATGCCATTGCCTCCCTATATAAAAAAAGAATTACAAGATAAGCAGCGTTACCAAACGGTTTATGCACAGGTTGAAGGCTCTGCTGCCGCCCCCACAGCGGGGTTGCATTTTACACCGGAGCTTTTACAACAATTAAAGGACAAGGGCATTAACATAGCAAAAATACTGCTACATGTGGGATTGGGTACTTTCCGACCGGTTAATGTAGATGATATCAGAGAGCATGCCATGCATTCAGAGTACTATGAAATTAGCCCACAAGCAGCTGATACCATCAATCAGACCAAGCGGCGGGGCGGACGGGTAATTGCGGTGGGTACAACCAGTGTACGCACGCTGGAAACCACTGCTGATGAAAGGGGCATGGTGCATGCCGGCAGCGGTTATACCGATATCTTTATTTATCCCGGATATGTCTTTAAATGTGTAGATGCCATGGTAACCAACTTTCATTTACCTAAATCAACATTAATGATGCTGATCTCCGCGTTGGCGGGAAGAGAAAAGATTTTGGCCACATATAAAGTGGCAGTGGAACAGAAATACAGATTTTTTAGTTTTGGCGATGCCATGCTAATTATATAATGGAGGAACTATGAAACCAGCAGTTACTATTGCAATTGACAAGCAAGATACTCGTACAAGGGCCAGACTGGGGCGATTGTCCACACCACATGGTGAGGTGGAAACTCCGATTTTTATGCCGGTGGGTACCCAGGCCTCGGTGAAGACAATGTTACCAGAAGAGGTGCGAGAGGTAGGAGGCCGGCTGATATTAAGCAACACCTATCACCTTTATTTAAGACCTGGGCACGATTTGATAAAGGAGGCTGGCGGATTACATAACTTTATGAATTGGCATGGGCCTATTCTTACCGACAGTGGTGGCTTTCAAGTTTTTAGTTTGGGAGACTTAAGAAAAATCACCGAAGAGGGAGTTGAATTTCGCTCCCATCATGATGGCTCCAAGCATCTGTTTACACCAGAAAAGGTGATGGAGATTGAAATGGCACTGGGGTCCGATATTGCCATGGCCTTTGATGAATGTGCCCCTTACCCCTGTGACCACAGCTACGCAAAAAAATCTCTGGCTTTAACCACCCGTTGGGCTAAACGATGCAAAGCGGCCCATCATCGAGAGGATCAAGCCTTATTTGGCATTATTCAGGGCTCTGTTTTTAAAGATTTAAGGGAGCAAAGCGTTAAAGAACTGGTGGAAATGGATTTTCCCGGTTACGGCATTGGTGGACTGTCGGTGGGGGAACCGAAGCCACTGATGTATGAAATGTTGGAACACACCATTCCATTAATTCCGGTAGATAAACCGCGTTACTTGATGGGGGTTGGATCTCCCGATTGCTTAGTGGAGGGAGTTATGCGCGGGGTGGACATGTTTGACTGTGTATTGCCCACCAGAACCGCCCGTACCGGAACGGTATTTACCCAATACGGTAAACTAAACGTGCGCAATGCCCAGTATGCCAGGGATTTTACACCCATTGATGAAGATTGTGAATGTTATGTGTGTAAGAATTATACCAGAGCTTATATCAGACATTTGCTGAAAGCTAATGAAGTCGTGGGAATTCGTTTAACAACTTGGCACAACTTGTATTTTATTCATAAGTTAATGGAAAAGATAAGGGATGCCATTAGAAATGATCGTTTGCCAGAGTTTAGAAATGAGTTCTTTGACAAATATAAAATGCAATAAAATTTCCAAATTGGCAGGAATTATTATGCCAGAGGCAGAAACTGCTATCTGTTGCATAATTTGAAAGGGGGGGGAAGATATTATGGATCCACAAGTGGTATCAATACTGTACATAGTGGCGTTATTTGCTTTGCTATATTTCTTATTTATCCGCCCACAGCAAAAACGTCAGAAACAACATCAAAAAATGCTAGGCGAATTACAAGTAAATGATGAGATTACTACTGTTGGCGGCATTTTGGGCACAGTGGTAAAAATCAAAGAAGATACTGTTGTTTTAAGATTAGCAGACAATGTTAGGGTTGAATTCTTAAAAAATGCTGTTGGTCAAGTTCGCAAAAAAGCAAATGAGCCGAAGGAAGATTAAGAGTAGACGCCAAGTCTACTCTTTTTTTCACCCCAATAGACCAATTACGAATTAGAAATTGTGAATTAAGAATGTAACTTGTAAAACTAACCATTTAAAATTCATAATTCGGAATTCATAATTAAAGTACCCTTTGCAAAAACTTTACATTAGTTTGTTAAGATGTAACAGGTACATTTGACGGAGGCTGAAGAAGTGATTACGTTAGAGGACATCAAAAAAAATCCAATCATTGATTCATGTATTAGAAAAGGCAATGAATTTTTAGGGGCGATGGGCTTTACCGAACACAGTTATCGCCACATCAACCTAGTATCCTGCATTGCGGAAAATATCATAGATAAATTGGGTTACCCCAAACGAGATGCAGAATTGGCTGCCATTGCTGGCTATCTGCACGACATTGGTAATGTGGTTAGCAGAAACGACCATGGTATATCAGGTGCCCATATTGCTTTCCCCATCCTGTTACAAATGGGTATGGACCCAGACGAGACGGCCACAGTGGTGTCGGCCATAGCAAATCACGAAGAACAATACGGCCATCCAGTTAATCATATATCAGCGGCTTTAATCCTGGCAGATAAATCCGATGTGCATCGTTCCCGGGTGCGCAATAGTGATTTTGCCACCTTTGACATCCATGATCGGGTAAATTATGCTGCCGAGCATGCCTTTGTTTATGTGGATGAACAGAATCGAACCATTACCATGGAATTATCAATTGACATTTCTATTTGTCCAGTAATGGAGTATTTTGAAATTTTTTTACAACGGATGATGCTATGTCGACGGGCGGCCAACCACCTAGGCTGCAACTTTGAATTGGTAATAAATGGTGCCAAGCTGTTATAAAAAGCAAATTGTTAATTTATCTTAACGCCCTTTCTCTTTACATAACAATTGAAAAAGGTATATAATAACCTTTGTTTATGTGTCACAAAAGGGGGAAATATAAAAATGAGGCGGGGTAGTGTAACAAAGCTGGTTTGCGTACTAACAGTAGTGGCAGTCATTGCAGTGCTGGCATTTGCACCGATTTTTGAAGAAAAAGTGTCATGGTTGCCATTATATAAAGACATCAACCTTGGCTTGGATTTGCAGGGCGGAGTGCATGTGGTTTTAGAAGCTAAAGATACAGAAGATATTAAAGTAGACCAAGAAAAAATGGCACAACTAAAGGCAACTATTGATCGACGCGTCAATGCCTTTGGCGTTTCTGAGCCGATAGTACAACAAGAGGGTGACCGCAGGATTGTGGTGGAATTGGCTGGCATTGATGATCCCGATGCAGCGGTTGAATCCATTGTTAAAACAGCCTACTTAGAATTTATTGGCCCCGATGGAGAAGTAATCTTAACCGGGGCTGACCTAAAGGATGCAGTAGAGGTTAGGGATCCCCAAACCAATGAAGTGCAAGTTAGTTTGGCATTTACCGAAGCAGGTACTGAAAAATTTGCCGACGCCACCACCAAATTTGTGCGTCAACAAATTGGCATTGTGCTGGATGGCAATATGTTGCAAAACCCAGTGGTTAACCAGCCAATTTTAGATGGTAAGGCAGTAATTACTGGATACAACAGTTTTGAAGAAGCTCATGAAATTGCAGTATTGCTACGCTCCGGTGCGCTGCCATTAAAGGTAGAAGTGATGGAAAAAAGAACGGTGGGACCCACTTTGGGTCAGGACTCATTGGACAAGTCTGTGGTGGCAGGGATCATCGGTTTTACTATGGTTGTTGCCTTTATGATTTTGTATTACCGAGTGCCTGGAATTATTGCTAATATAGCTTTGTTAGTTTATACAATCATCGTCTTAGCATTGTATATCGCTTTGGATGTGGTGTTAACACTGCCCGGTATTGCAGGTTTTATCCTGTCAGTAGGTGTAGCAGTGGATGCCAACGTATTGATTTTTGAACGCGTTAAAGAAGAATTAAGAAACGGCAAAAGTTTGCGCACTGCCATTGACTCCGGCTTTAAACGGGCCTATATAGCGGTGGTGGATGCTAACGTAACCACATTATTAGCTGCTGGCGTACTTTACTATTTTGGTGCCAGTATGGTGAAAGGTTTTGCCTTGACGTTGTCCATTGGTATTTTGGTTAGTATGTTTACTGCCATTACACTAACTCGTTCGTTATTAAAGTTAACTGCTGAGACCGGTTGGGTTAAAAATACCAAGTACTATGGGGCATAGGAGGGAAACTAATGTTTGAAATAATTAAAAGAAGAAAAATTTGGTACCTCATCTCTGCCCTGATAATTATCCCAGGTTTGATTTCGTTATTTACCCAGGGCTTAAATTTGGGTATTGACTTTACCGGTGGTAACATTGTTGAAATAAAGTTTGATCAGAATATTTCCACCGCACAGGTGCGAAAAGTGGTAGAAAATGAGGGTTTAACCAGTAATTATATTCAGGAAAGTAGTGGCAATGTATTTTTGATTCGTACCGAAGTGACCACTGAAGAACAAAACACTAAATTTTTAAGAGCGTTAAATGATGAGTTGGGCAGCTACGAATTACTGCGTAATGATCGCGTGGGACCAACGGTTGGTAAAGAACTGACCCAAAAAGCAATTGTTTCTTTAGCCATCGCAGCGGTCTTGATGATCATTTATATTACTTGGCGGTTTGAATTTAAACAAGGAGTTGCTGCAGTAGTTCCGTTGTTGCACGACGTATTGGTTACGGTGGGTATTTTATCAATTACCCAGTTAGAAGTGGATAGTTCTCTGGTGGCAGTTATTTTAACTATTATTGGTTATTCTATTAATGCTACCATTGTTATCTTTGACCGCATTCGAGAAAATTTGCATATGAAAAAAGGTATGAAATTGGAGGAGCTAATTGATACCAGTCTATGGCAAACTATGGCTCGGTCAATAAACACAACCCTAACGGTGTTGTTTGTGTTAGTGGCTCTTTACCTGTTTGGCGGTTCCACCATCAGTACCTTTGTGTTGGCTTTAATTATAGGTGTAACCAGTGGCCTTTATTCCTCAATCTTTATCGCCAGTTCGATATGGTATGATATACTTGATTCTAGAAGAAAAGGTAAAAAGGCTGTCAAAGCAGCTTAAAAAATAATACAATATACACAAATACGCGGGGTAGCACCCCGCGTATTTGCACATATCAGATTACTATGGGGGGTTATATATTATGAATCAGATCAAAATTGATGAAGAAAAGGGAAATCGGGTGATAATCTCTGTAATCGGCAAAGATCGGGTGGGTATTATAGCCGAAGTATCAAATGTAATGAAAGAGGCCAATGTGAACATTCTTGATATTAGTCAAACTATAATGCAAGGTTTTTTTGCCATGATTTTAGTGGGAGATATGGCTAAGACTAACTGGGACATGATCACTTTAAAGGAACGGCTTGCAGCTAAAGGAGAAGAACTGGGTGTGCGCATTGATGCCCAACATGAAGATGTTTTTCTTTATATGCACAGAATATAGGGGGATAAATCAAGATGTTGACGATGAATGAAATTTTGGAAACCATTCGGATGGTGCAGGAAGAGAATTTAGATATTCGTACCATTACCATGGGTATTAGTTTACGGGATTGTGCCCACTCTGACCCAAAGGTATCCTGTCAAAAAATATATGATAAGATTACTACCTATGCGGAAAAGTTAGTGGAAACCGGTGAAGAGATTGAAAGGGAATATGGTATTCCCATTGTAAACAAGCGCATTGCAGTGACACCAATGTCTATGGTGGCAGAATCCAGCAATGCCGACAATTATGTAATGTTTGCTAAAACCATGGATGAGGCAGCTAAACAAGTGGGTGTGAACTTTATTGGTGGTTTCTCGGCGTTGGTACATAAGGGCTTTACCATAGGGGATCAAAAATTGATTGCTTCCATCCCCGAGGCGTTGGCAGTTACCGAACGGGTTTGTGCATCGGTAAATGTAGGCACCACTAAAGATGGTATTAATATGGACGCAGTTTACCAGATGGGTCAGGTGATTGTAAACACAGCCCAACGCACCGCCGATCGTCATGGCTTTGGTTGCGCTAAACTGGTGGTGTTTTGTAATGCCCCAGAGGATAATCCCTTTATGGCCGGCGCTTTTCACGGCGTAGGGGAACCGGAATGTGTAATTAATGTCGGTGTCAGTGGCCCGGGAGTGGTGAAGAATGCTGTAGAAAAAGTAAAGGATCAAGATTTTGGTGCCTTGGCAGATATAGTAAAGAAAACGGCATTTAAAATTACCCGTATGGGTGAGTTGGTGGGCCGGGCGGCTGGCAAAAAATTAAACGTGCCCTTTGGCATTGTGGACCTTTCTTTAGCACCGACCCCCGCTGTGGGTGACAGTGTGGCCGAGGTGCTGGAGGCTATGGGACTGGAACGTTGCGGTACCCATGGCACCACCGCTGCGCTGGCTTTGTTGAATGACGCGGTGAAAAAAGGAGGGTTAATGGCCTCCAGTTATGTAGGTGGCTTGTCTGGAGCCTTCATACCGGTAAGCGAAGATGCCGGCATGATTAGGGCAGCCCAAGAGGGCGTATTGACTTTAGAAAAGCTTGAGGCGATGACCTGTGTCTGCTCAGTTGGTCTAGATATGATTGCGGTACCCGGCGATACCACAGCCGAAACCATAGCTGCCATCATTGCCGATGAAGCGGCCATTGGGATGATTAACACCAAAACCACTGCAGTGAGAATAATCCCTGCCCCCGGCAAAAAGATTGGGGAATTTGTAGAGTTTGGCGGTTTGTTGGGCAGAGCACCGGTAATGCCGGTAAAAAGTCAATCAGCAGCCCCTTTTGTCAAACGGGGTGGCAGAATTCCGGCTCCAGTACATAGCTTGAAAAATTAACTAGAGATTTTAAGTTGCGGCAGCAAGGACACCCTTGTTGTCGTATTTTTTTATATACACTAGGGAAAATTAACATATATATTTTGATCAAAAGCAGGTGATTAACAATGTCTGAAGTAACCAATGAAAGCATAAAAGCATTGGAAAAACGCGTGGGCGAATTGGCCACTAATATTGAAAAAATGAAACTGGCCGAATATGTTCACCTGCTAGAAAGTCCTTGGAAATTATTATGGGTTAACTTTACCAGTGGTGTCTCCCGAGGCCTTGGTATAGGTGTTGGATTTGCGGTTTTAGGTGCGCTGGTAATTTATATCTTGAAATCATTGGTGACTTTACCGGTAATAGGAAACTTTATCGCCCAATTAGTAGAAATAGTTCAGATACGCCTTGGTACATACTAAACACATATTTAGATAGCGGAGGTGGAACTGTGCAACAGGCGCAGATGGAATATTTAAAACAACAGATGTTGACAGAAAAACAAAACCAACTGCAACGGATTAGAGCCATAAATGAAGGTGGTTTAGGCGAATCGATGGACACATCTTTTGGTGAATTGTCCACCATCGATAACCACCCGGCGGATGTGGCCTCTGAAATGTTTGAACGCAGTAAAGACTTTGCTCTAAAGGAGAAAGCCAATATAGTGGTGGAAGCCATTAACCATGCCCTACAGGCGATGGAGCAGGGAAGCTATGGCAGGTGTGAAGTGTGTGGTAAAGAAATACCCTATGAAAGATTGGAAGCAGTACCCTACACCACCATTTGTCTAGACTGCAAACAAGCAGACACCGAGATACCCAACCGTCACCCTCGACCGGTGGAAGAGGACGTATTGATGCATCCCTTTGAACGCAGTTTTAATGATAATACCGATAAAAATTTTTATGACGGTGAGGATACCTGGCAGGACATTGCCCGCCATAGCCTTAGTTACGAAACAGATCCCGAATATGAGATCGATAGCATAGATCCTGAAGGTGACCAACATCAGGTGCAAAACGGAGTGGAAGAGGTGGACAATATTCCCTATGATGTAGAGGATGGTATTATCTACCAAAGTTTTAAATCAGTAGACAACTACGGTTCTGATCCCAATGAATATTAAACATTCATTACGTTAGGCCCAATTCATTGAGCCCACCAAAACGTAACATTTGCATTATCACAAATAAAAAATATTGCCCAGGCTGGTGTAGCCTAAGCAACTTGTTCGTTCTCAGCCGGTGTCTTTTGCCTGGTTTGATTTTTGTTTACCTGTTGAGATAAAGGTTACGGTAAACCCGGCACCTGCTGCACCGCTCACTTTGGGGATAGTTTCGCAGACCGAACTAAGCTCATCCGGCTGTCTCCGGCAGCGTACCCGGCAAATTCGCCGTCCATGGCTCAGTTGCCGGTGGCGCACGTCCTATGCGCCACCCTGCCTCCGACAACCTCCTTCGCTAACTTCGGTTCGCTGCGCCACTAGATGTCGTTCGCTACCGCAGCAGGTGCAGAGTTTTTCAATTAACCTTTTATCTAAAAAGCAAAGGCAAAAGACACCTGGATTTCGTTTAGTTGCTTCGGGGGCAGGCGTGAAAACCTGCCCCTTATTTGCTTTTGGCAACAGCCTCATTACCTTTGTATTTGATGGCAAATATGCTATAGTATTGTTTGTTAATATTTAGTATTTTGGGGGTAATGCTGTGCCGTTAATGTTAATTGCTGTTGCTGTTTTGTTTATTGACTTGCTATCAAAGCATATTGTTCAAAGTAGCATGGAGCTAAATCAATCAATTCCAGTGGTGGAAAATATTTTTCACCTCACATATATATTAAATCCCGGTGCTGCCTTTGGTATGTTGGCAAATCAAACTACTTTTTTTATTGTCATAACGGTGGCAATAATTATTGGGATGATGGTATTTTACAAACATATCCGTCGCGAAGGTCTATTGGTGCAGTTGGCATTAGGGATGATTGCCGGTGGCGCCTTGGGCAATCTAATTGATCGATTGAGGTATGGAAAAGTGGTCGACTTTTTGGATTTTCGTGTTTGGCCAATATTTAATCTGGCTGATACTGCCATTGTAATGGGAGTAGCACTGGTGATTTGGCAGATGTTGAAGGGGGAATTAAAATAAATGTCGATTATTCACAGGCTTGATGTTGAAGCCACAGATGCCGGTCTGCGATTAGATAAATATTTGTCCCAAGAATTGGACAATTTCACTCGCTCGTATATTCAAAAATTGTTGGCAGACGGACAGGTGACCGTTAATAACCATAAGCAAAAGGCCAGTTATAAAGTGCAGACGGGGGATGAAATTATTTTACAACAACCAGACCCCGTTGAACTTACTGTAGAACCAGAAAATATTCCCCTGGATATTTGTTACCAAGATGCTGATGTAATTGTGGTCAATAAGCCCCGAGGAATGGTGGTACATCCCGCCGAAGGAAATTATTCGGGAACGCTGGTAAACGCACTTTTATATCACTGTCAGGACTTGTCCGGTATTAATGGCATATTGCGGCCGGGCATTGTACACCGCATTGATAAAGACACCACCGGGTTATTGATGGTGGCTAAAAATGATGCTGCCCATTTGAACTTAGCTAAACAATTAAAGGATCACACAGTTACCCGGCGATATTCAGCCTTGGTGATGGGCAACATCAAAATAGATAGTGGTACCATTGATGCACCCATTGGCCGGGACCCTAAGGATAGGCAGAAGATGGCAGTGATTGATAAAAATTCAAAACCAGCGATTACCCATTATACCGTAACTAACCGTTATGGCCAGTACACTCAGGTGGAATGCCGTTTAGAGACTGGGCGTACCCATCAGATTAGGGTGCATATGGCCTACATTAAACACCCAGTTGTGGGTGATGCTAAATATGGCGGCAATGTTAAGCAGTTTAAACTGAACGGTCAGCTTTTACATGCTGCGGTTTTAGGATTTACACATCCAGTTACCGGTGAGTATTTAGAGTTTCGGGCCCCACTGCCGGATGATTTTCGAGCGGTGCTACGTCAATTGGCTAACGGAAGTAACTGAATACTTCTAGAAATAAGGCCGCTACACCGGCGGCCATCAATGGACCGACTGGTTGTCCATTAAAGAATACAATGCCAATAATTGAGCCCAACACTAACCCAAAAATTATTTCCGGATCAATTTGTAGCAGCTTTAGCCCGTGTTGGTTTAAGTGGGTGGCTAATGCACCGCCAATGATGGCCATAATTCCTGGCAGTGAAGTTAGGTTATATATTAAATCTTTCTCGGTAACTTTGCCTGTGGCCATGGGCACTAAAATAGAAAGCAATAAAAAAAGCAAACCTAACTCCAGCCCTCTTTTCTCCAAGAGCGGGAATATAAAATTTATATTAGAGAGTTTAAAAATTAGTAACACACAAGCTGCGGTGGCAATAAGGTTTGAGCGGGAGATAATGCCAATCAATAATAGTGCCACCAACATGATTTCACCTCTCAAGTAACTTCGCCTCTCCCAAATGTGTTTGTCTAAACTATATGCAATTGTATCACTGTTACATAACTAAAAAATATAACTAGACAAATTACAACATTACTCTATTAAACGCAACAAACCGCCTGGCCATGGCGGTTTGTTATCGGTTGCCGGCAACCGGTTTGGTGGCTATCTACAGACGGAAATCAACGTGTCTGCCCGTAGGCCCACCCGTAGTGCTTCTAACGCTAATACTTCATGGGCATTAATGTTGCCCAAATTTACATTGGGACCAAAGCGTAGAATCAACTCTTGTTGTTGATCCTTAATTGGAGCCTCCCAAATTAGAACCGATGGATCCGGAAGTGCTGCCACCAGTTCTTCCATTTCAGTAACAATCATTTTGCCCGTAGAATCATAAAGGCCAACTCCTTTTCCGGATTCACGGCCTTCGACAATTACATTTTGAGCACCGTAATTGATATCTGACATTACTTGTTGAATTAAATGACTAAGTGGTGTACGGGTATGGGGATCTTTTTTGCCCACTTCTGTTAGCACGTATAGGTCCATTTCCGCTGCTTTGTTAATGGCCTTAGCCCTAACCTCATCCTCCAGTATGACGGTACCATCTGAAATTTCTACACCGGAAAATCCTAGTTTTTTGACAGTGGTTAAATATTGATCCAATTTATTTTGTAGAATTGCCACTTCCAAAAAGGTGCCGCCTGGGTAGATGTCTACGTTGTAAGAGCGCACTAAATTAATTTTTTCTTCCAACAAGTCACTATCGTACAGTGCTGAGGTGCCAAAACCCAGCTTAACAAAATCGATATAAGCACTACCTAAGTTAAGCAAGTCTCTGGTTTCACCTAATCCTAGTCCTTTGTCAATTATCATCGTCAGACCGTTTCTTCTAGGTTTGCTATTACGATCTCCGAGGGGGAATTTTAAAAAACCCATCCATGTGTTGTTACCCCAACTTTCGGTCATTTTCACAGCTCCTTTCACGGGTTAAAATCACCTGTATTACTACAGGTGACTTCTGGCACCTCCTGAATTAAAACCCGTGATTGTGATTAATTCCTCTAGCAGTAGTGTATTCGCAACAACCGTTATCGGTTACTGGTTATTGGGCTGCCCATTTATTACCTCTTCCTCCAGTTGTTGGTTGGGCAAGGGTTTCTTGGCTGGGTTAACTATTGGAGAAACAATGGTGGTATTGCCTTTGGGTGAAACATAGACTAGTAACCCGCCTGCGGCTTCATTGTCCTTTTGATCTGATGTTGATTGCGGTGGGTTAATCTTTTCCCTTTTTGTTTCCTGCGGTTTACCACTGGGTTTTTCCTTTGCTGCCTCTTGAATGGCAGTAACTTTAATAAAGAAAAAAGCCAGCAGAGCAGCAACCACTGCCAATCCGGTGGCGCTCCAAAACATCACAGATCTGCCGATATCCATCAGCCAGCCAAAGATTGGTGGGCCAAAGGCCACACCAAAGAATCGGACGCTACCATAAAGGGAAGTGACCATGCCCCGTTGATCAGTGGCGGTGGAACTGGTAATTAGCATATTTAAGCAGGGTAATACCAAGCCGGTGCCAATGCCTGCCAACGAGATGAGGGCAAAGAAAAGATAAATATTTTCAAACAGTGGTAATAGGCCCATAGAAATGGCAATGATAACTAAACCGGCTACCACTAAAGTTTTCATCAATTTTACGCGCTTGTTAATAAACATACCCGTTAAGTAGGATGTGGTACTCATAAACAGTACCGGAATAGCCAATGCGGCCCCTTTGATGACCCCATCCATTTTTAATTCTCTTTCTAGGTAGTCCGATAAGAAGAATAAGACACCAAAAATAATGGATAATGCTGTAGCACCGGCCAAAAAACAAGATAATAATAGGGGAGCTTTATTTTTAAAGATAGTTTTAATTGAACTGACATATTTTTTAAAACGTGGTGGTTCCTTTTGCTGTTTAGGTTCTTTAACCAAGAACCACATGCCAAGCACTACAGGAATAACCACTGCTGGAAAAAAAATAAAAGCGCCATACCAAAAAATTGTTCCAATCAGTGCACCAAGTATAGGACTGATCACTTTACCCATACCGTTGGAAGCTTCAATAACGCCTAAAGATTTGGCCCGCTCTTTGCCTCGCCAAAGGTCGCCACACAACGCCATAGCTATCGGTGCAGTACCTGCGGCACCGATGCCTTGGATTACACGGCCAACAAGAATCACTGTATAAGCATTCCCTTTTAAAAAAATGGCTGCCAACCCTGCTATAACGCCACCGAGACCATACAGTATTAACGCTGGAATAATTACTTTTTTGCGGCCAAAACGGTCAGACAAAAAACCAGCCAGCGGAATTACTATTCCTGCTGGTATGGAAAATAACGTAATTAACAAACTGGCCTGTACTTTGGTTATATTTAAGGCATTTTCTATTGCCGGAAGCACAGGTATAAGTAAAGAATTACCCAAAACCATGATTAATGGAACGCCAGCCAATGCGGGCAAGGCAAATTTTGATACTTTCATACCGCACCTTCCTTTCAATATTCACCTACCTATTTTTCCACGGTATTAATAAGGTATTCATTTTAAATGGACTGGCAGCATATTAAATTGAGTAGGTAATTTTTGAAAAAGGAGGATGCGGTATTGTTCCATGTTTTTGATAAAATTATATTTAGTATGGCTGCAATGAGGTTTTTATCATCAATGATTGAATTTTCGGCGGCGTTGCTAATGCTAAAATTTAATCGAGTAGAAACTGCTTTAAAAATAAACGCGGTCTTAGCTTTGATTGGACCCACAATAATGATCATTGTTACTTCACTGGGAATAATTGGTTTGGCCGGCAAAATTCCAGTTAGTAAAATGCTGTTTATAGTTGCCGGGGTGACACTAATTTTTGTGGGGGTGAGCAGAAACTAATTCAACCAATTTTGAATTCTGAATTATGAATTTTGAATGGTTAGTTTCTAATTCATAATTGCTCTTCAATAATTGCTTTTAAAATGTTCTTGACTCCAACTATAGTAATACTATAAACTGTAAACAGTGGAAAACACCTTTAATTCGGTCCTGAGAGGCCGGTAAGGAACATAGCAAAGCCTAATTTGGTCAAACTATGCCTATTACCGGTGTCGGTAATAGGTTTTTGTGTATCGTGGGGGGGTGACTTGGTTGATCGATGGTAAAAAGAAAGCGCAGATATTAGATGATAATGGGATGCGCCGGGCTTTGACTCGTATCGCTCACGAAATTATTGAACGGAATAAAGGCGTGGACAACGTAGCTTTAGTAGGCATTCGTAGACGTGGGGTACCGCTGGCTGAAAGGCTGGCTGAGCGGATCAAGGATATTGAAGGTACAGAGGTGCCGGTGGGCATTCTGGATATCACTCTTTACCGAGATGACTTGACCACGTTGGCTCAACAGCCGCTGGTGCATCAAACGAAGGTGGATTTTCCTGTGGCTGGAAAGGTAGTTGTGTTGGTGGATGATGTGCTTTATACCGGACGCACTGCCAGGGCAGCCTTGGATGCCATTATCGATTTGGGACGTCCCAAAGCCATTCAGTTGATGGTGATGGTGGACCGTGGCCATCGGGAATTGCCCATCAGGGCTGATTATGTCGGTAAAAATGTGCCAACCTCCCTTAAAGAGGTGGTATCGGTAATGTTAAAAGAAATTGATAACGAAGATGGAGTAATAATTTTGGAACAGCCAGATTAAGTCTGTTTTCCTTTTAAATTGACCCCGTGAGGTCAGCAAAGGAAGGACTGAGTTTATGGTTCTTTTTTTGCTGACCTCGACCCAGGCAACTGGGCCGAGGTTTTTTTATATCAAGAATAAGTATAAATTTTGGTAAATAATTGACGAGGGGCTCAGCTCCGAAAGGTGGGTTAGATTTGGGCTTACAGAGTAAACACATGTTAGGGCTACAGCATGCATCAGCTGACGACATTTTAGCAATCCTGGATACTGCTAAAGCAATGAAAGGCATTATTAAAAGAAAAATTAAAAAAGTACCCACCCTCAGGGGGCGTACTGTGGTGACGGTGTTTTATGAAAACAGTACCAGAACTCGCACATCCTTTGATTTGGCCGCTAAGTATTTGAGTGCTGATACCGTGGGTGTCAGTGCTTCTAATAGTAGTGTGCAAAAGGGAGAGTCATTATCAGACACTGCATTGACGATAGAAGCCATGGGAGCCGATGTGGTGGTGCTGAGACACCCGGCATCTGGGGCAGCGGAATTGCTCACTAACTATGTTAATTGCTCGGTGATTAATGCTGGCGATGGCATGCACGAGCACCCTACCCAAGGGCTGTTGGATATGTTCACTATGTTGGAATATAAAGGTTCCTTTGCAGGCTTGAAGGTGGCCATCATTGGCGATATTTTGCACAGTCGGGTGGTTCGCTCAAATATTTGGGGATTAACTAAATTGGGGGCGGAGGTACGGGTGGCGGGACCGGCCACACTGTTGCCACCGGAGATGGAAAAGATGGGAGTAAAGGTTTACACAAGGGTGGAAGAAGCCTTAGCAGATGTGGATGTAATTAATGTATTGCGTATTCAATTGGAACGGCAAAAGCAGGGACTTTTTCCTAGCCTGCGGGAATATGCTCAGTTGTATGGTATTAACCAAGAACGGTTAAAGTTGGCTAAAGCGGATGCCATCGTTATGCACCCTGGGCCGATGAATCGGGGCGTGGAAATTGCTGATGATGTGGCAGACTGCAGTCAATCGGTAATAAATGAACAGGTAACCAATGGAGTGGCGGTACGGATGGCGCTGTTGTATTTACTGACGGGGGGTGAAGCCGTTGCAACTTCTAATTAAGGGCGGCAATCTAGTTAATACAGAAAAGTTAACCATAGAGAAGGCCGATGTGCTAATAAATGATGGTGTCATTACCGCCATCAGTGAACAATTACCAATTAACGGGGCGGAGGTTATTGAGGCAGCGGATAAACTGGTTTGTCCGGGGTTAATTGATATGCATGTGCATTTGCGGGAACCGGGATTTGAAGCCAAAGAAACTATTGCCACCGGCACTAGGGCGGCGGCAATGGGTGGCTTTACGGCGGTGGCCTGCATGCCCAATACCAACCCAATTGTCGATAATGCTGCGGTGGTGCGGTCCATTTTAGAACTTGTTCGGGCGGAGGGGGTAGTGAAGGTTTATCCCATTGCCGCCATTACCAAAGGCTCTAAAGGGGCAGAAATCACTGAGATGGGCGATTTGAAGGAAGCCGGAGCCATTGCACTATCCGATGATGGGCAACCGGTTAGCGACTCTGGGGTAATGCGCCGGGGTATGCAATACGCCCACATGTTAGGATTGCCTGTGATATCCCACAGTGAGGACAAATCGTTGGCAGCGGAAGGGGCAATGCATGAAGGTTACTACAGCACGGTGCTGGGACTCAAGGGTATTCCGGCGGCAGCGGAGGAAGTGATGGTGGCCAGAGATATTTTGCTGGCGGAAAACACTGGCTGCCGGTTGCACTTGGCCCATATCAGTACTGCTGGTTCGGTTGAACTGGTGCGGCAGGCGAAACGCAGAGGAGTGAAGGTCACCTGTGAAGTGACACCACATCATTTTACCCTAACCGATGCCGATGTGGTGGGCTACAACACCGCCACCAAAGTAAATCCACCCTTACGGACAGCAGCGGATGTGGCGGCGGTTAAAGAAGGTTTGGCTGACGGCACCATAGATGTCATTGCCACTGATCATGCGCCCCATACTGCCGAAGAAAAGGCGGTGGAATACCAATACGCTCCCTTCGGTCTGGTGGGGTTAGAAACCGCTGTGGGGCTGGTGTTCACTGAATTGGTGGCTCCGGGAGTACTGACAGCGGCCCAAGCCATTGCTAAGCTAAGCTGTATGCCAGCGGCAGTGTTGGCAGTGCCCGGCGGTAAATTAGCGGTGGGTGAAAGGGCGGATATTACTATTATTGATCCAGAGCGCAAAGAAAAAGTTGATCCCACAGGGTTCGCCAGCAAAAGTAAAAATAGTCCCTTTGTTGGTAGAGTGCTAAAAGGACTTCCGGTAGTAACGATGGTTAACGGAAAAATTGTGATGAAGGATAGACGATTAACTATCTAGCGTAGAGCATAATTTTTATGTATAATTATTAAAAAATGTGTATAAACAAACGGAGGTCTTAAAATATGCAAGCGCTATTAGCATTAGAAAATGGTTCGATATTTAAAGGCAAAGCCTTTGGTGCCACTGGTGAGCGTTGGGGTGAGGTGGTATTTAACACCGGCATGACCGGTTATCAAGAAGTATTAACAGATCCTTCCTATTGCGGCCAAATAGTGGTGATGACCTACCCGTTAATTGGCAACTATGGTATCAATAAAGATGATTTTGAAGCAAAAAGATCCTACGTCCGTGGCTTTGTGGTGCGGGAGGAATGTGATAAACCCAGTAACTGGCGGTCCAGCAATCAAGTCGGTGAATTTTTAGCCCGGGAAGGGGTTGTGGGCATATCTGGCATTGACACCCGAGCGTTGACGAGGACTATCAGAAATTATGGAACTATGCGGGCCATTATCAGTACCGAAGAAACAGACCCAGCGGTGTTGGTGGAGCGGGCAAAGACAGTACCGCAACTAACTGGCCAGCAACTGGTGCCCACGGTGGCCACCAAAGAGCAGTACATTGTGCCGGGGACCGGTCACAAAGTGGCATTAATTGATTTTGGTGCGAAACAGAATATTGTGCGTCGCTTAAATGACCGAGACTGCGAAGTGGTGGTGTTGCCCCCCACCATCAGTGCCGAAGAAATACTGGCAATAAAGCCAGCCGGCTTGATGTTATCAAATGGACCGGGGGACCCGATGGATGTGCCCGGTGCAGTGGCCACAGTTAAACAACTAATCGGCAAGATGCCGATGTTTGGCATCTGCCTTGGCCATCAGGTGCTGGGATTGGCGCTGGGTGGCAAAACTTACAAACTTAAGTTTGGCCATCGGGGCGCTAACCATCCGGTGAAGGATTTGCGAACCGGGCGGGTTTACATTACTTCTCAAAACCACAGCTTTGCCATAGAGACTGACAGTTTGCCGGCAGATGTGGAAATTTCTCATATCAACCTAAATGACGACACGGTGGAGGGTTTAAGACATAAAACGCTGCCAATGTTTTCAGTTCAATATCATCCCGAGGCTGCTCCAGGGCCAGAGGATTCAGCTTACCTATTTGATCAGTTTATCGAACTAATGAATAATAATCAGTAATTCAGAAAGGGAGGGCTTTGATGCCACGTCGTAGCGATATTAAAAAAGTGTTAGTAATTGGATCCGGGCCAATTGTTATCGGACAGGCTGCGGAATTTGATTATGCGGGCACCCAAGCCTGTAGGGCATTGAAAGAAGAGGGCCTAGAGGTGGTGCTGGTAAACTCTAACCCAGCCACAATTATGACTGATGTTCATATGGCGGACCGAGTATACATTGAACCGATAACTGCTGAGTTCATCACTAGAATAATTGAGCAAGAAAAACCCGATGGTTTACTGCCCACGTTGGGTGGTCAGGTGGGATTGAATATGGCTATGCAATTAGCTGAAGCCGGTGTGCTGGATCGCACTGGTGTTAAGCTGTTGGGTACCCAGTTAACCGCCATTAAAAAGGCCGAAGATCGAGAAATGTTTAAAGCCATGATGGCAGAGCTAAATGAACCGGTGCCGGAAAGTGCCATTGTGGAATCCTTAGAAGAGGCCAAAGAATTTGCCAGCAAAGTTGGGTTCCCATTAATTGTGCGCCCGGCCTACACATTAGGGGGAACCGGTGGCGGCATGGTTAATAACGAAGAAGAACTGAAGGCCACCACCATTAAGGGATTAAAATATAGCTTGATTGGCCAAGTTTTAATAGAGCGTAGCGTTTCAGGATGGAAGGAAATTGAGTATGAAGTAATTCGAGATGGGGCTGACAACTGCATTACTGTTTGTAACATGGAAAACTTTGATCCTGTGGGTGTGCATACCGGAGACAGCATTGTGGTGGCTCCTTCTCAAACACTGAGTGACCATGAGCACCAAATGCTGCGAAGTGCGTCTATAAAAATAATTAGAGCGCTGAAGATAGAAGGGGGCTGTAACGTACAGTTTGCCTTGGACCCTAACAGTTTTCAATACTATGTTATTGAGGTAAACCCCAGGGTTAGTCGTTCTTCGGCATTGGCATCAAAGGCCACCGGCTACCCAATCGCTAAAGTGGCTGCTAAAATCGCCATTGGTTTACGGCTGGATGAAATTAGAAATGCAGTTACTGATAAAACCTACGCCTGTTTTGAACCAGCCCTTGACTATGTGGTGGTTAAATTTCCCCGTTGGCCCTTTGATAAGTTTACCATGGCTGACCGTCGATTAGGCACTCAAATGAAGGCCACCGGTGAAGTGATGTCCATTGGTCGTACCTTTGAGGCGGCATTGTTAAAGGCAGTGCGTTCGTTGGAAATTGGGTTGGATAGTTTGGAATTGCCGGTGCTAAAGTCACTGACATCTGAGCAACTGAGAGAAAAAGTATTAGCCTCCGATGACGAAAGGTTATTTGCTTTAGCCGAATCCATTGGCCGGGGAGTAACACTGGATGAATTACATCGGCTAACAAAAATTGATCACTGGTTCTTAAATTGCATCAAAAACATTATCCAATACGAACAACAGATCAGTGCGGCCTATAGGGAGCAGCGGTTAACGGCGGACATGCTCAAGCAAGCTAAACAAATGGGCATTGCTGATGAACGGTTGGCCAAGTTGCTGGGTTTAACTTTAGTTGAGCTGCGGGAAATGCGCCGCAAACTGGCGATATTGCCCACCTATAAAATGGTGGATACCTGTGCAGCAGAGTTTGAGGCCATCACCCCCTATTACTATTCCACCTATGAAATGGAAGACGAAGGGGTGGTAACGACCAATAATAAAGTGGTGGTGCTGGGGTCAGGACCAATCCGCATTGGTCAAGGGGTAGAGTTTGACTATTGCTCTGTACAATCGGTGTGGGCACTCCAAGAGGAGGGCATTGAAGCGGTAATTATCAACAACAACCCAGAAACGGTCAGTACCGATTTTGATACCGCTGATCGATTGTATTTTGAACCGCTATTACCTGGGGATGTACTGAACATTTTAGAAAAAGAAAAACCCGAGGGTGTCATTGTGCAGTTTGGCGGTCAAACAGCCATTAACTTGGCCCGGCCGTTGGAAGATGCCGGTTATAAGATTATTGGCACTTCGGTGGCAGACATCGATGCCGCTGAAGATCGGGAGCGCTTTGATCAACTGCTGACCGAACTGGAAATTCCTAAGCCACCGGGGCGCACTGCCTTTTCGGTGGAAGAAGCTGATAAAATAGCCGCCGAAATCGGATTCCCAGTACTGATGCGTCCTTCCTATGTGCTGGGCGGTCGGGCCATGGAAATTGTCTATAATCGTCAGGACTTGTTAAATTACATGGCCACTGCGGTGAAGGTAACCCCGGAGCACCCAGTGTTGGTGGATAAGTATTTACTGGGCAAAGAATTAGAGGTTGATGCCATTAGTGATGGTGAGACGGTGTTGATTCCAGGCATAATGGAACATGTGGAGCGGGCCGGAGTGCATTCGGGAGATAGCATTGCGGTGTATCCCCCCCAAACCATCAGTTTTCGCAATCAACGGTTAATTGTGGACTATACCACCCAGTTGGCCAAAGCCTTGAAGGTTAAAGGGATGATCAACATTCAATATGTACTGCACAACGATCAGTTGTATGTACTGGAGGTTAACCCCCGTTCCAGCCGTACGGTGCCCTTTTTAAGTAAAATTACCGGTATTCCGATGGTTAAACTGGCCACTAAATGTGCGTTGGGGCAAAAATTAACCGATATGGGTTACCGGGGTGGCTTAGCGCCTGAAACCAAGGTGATTGGGGTAAAAGCACCGGTGTTCTCCTTCGCCAAATTGCTGGATGTAGATATTTCACTGGGGCCAGAGATGAAATCCACCGGTGAAGTGATGGGTGTAGATTACGATTACAAGCTGGCACTGTACAAAGCGTTGGTGGCTTCGGGAAGCAATTTTCCCTCCCGGGGTACGGTGCTTATCACAGTGGCAGATAAGGATAAACCGGAAGCGGTGACCATTGCTAGGGAACTGTTGGAGCAGGGCTATAGTATTTGTGCCACCGAAGGCACAGCTGATTATTTACTAAACCACCATATAAAAGTGGCCAAGGTGAACAAAATTGGTCAGCAGGCGCCGGATATAGCGCAATTAATCAAAGCTGCTCAAATAAATTTGGTCATTAACACCATGACCCGGGGCAAAGCGCCCCAGCGGGATGGTTTTAAAATTCGCCGGGCAGCTGTGGAACACGGTATTCCTTGCCTGACATCGCTGGATACCACCTGGGCAATGATTGAAGTGTTGCGCAAGTTTAAAGAAGGAGCTAAAGCAGATATATTGGCGTTGCAAGAATTTTCTAGATCATAAGAAGGGATAGGTCTAATGTCGCTAATAGTAACGGGAACAATCGTGAAACAACTGCAGGTGGCAACTAATTATTACTTGCTGGAAATTACCGCACCGCAGCTGGCCCAACTGGCTCAGCCGGGGCAATTCGTCCATGTGCAGTGCAGTGGTAACAGTGTGCCGCTTTTGAGACGACCAATATCAATTAACAGTGTTAATCGCCGAAGCGGTACAGTGACGATATTATATCGAGTGGTTGGTGAGGGTACTAGACTGTTGGCTGACAAACGAGTTGGTGATTTGTTGAACGTCATTGGACCTTTGGGCAAAGGGTTTAGTGTTGTTAGTTCTTCTAGTAAGGTGATTTTGGTGGCTGGCGGCATTGGTATTGCCCCGCTATACTTTCTGTTGCAGGAATTGTTGGCTAAAGGGGTAAAACCCACCGTGCTTATAGGCGCCCGCACCGCAGATGACTTATTGTTAATATCAGCAATAAAAGCACTGGGCGTAACAATCGAGATTGCCACCGAAGATGGCAGTGCAGGTGTACAAGGTCGAGTGACAGAGCTATTGCCTAAATATTTACCGGATACAGATATGATTTACACCTGTGGCCCGACACCAATGATGCAGGCAGTGGCATTGATAGCTCAGCAAAAGGATATAGCCACCGAAGTATCATTGGAAGAACGGATGGGTTGTGGTGTTGGCGCCTGTTTGGCCTGTAGTTGTAAAATAAAGGTGGGAACTGGTAACGAATATAAACGGGTTTGCGCCGATGGACCGGTATTTAACGCTGGGGAGGTGTGCTGGGGTGAATAATCTAGGGAATAAGCCTTCGTTAGCGGTTAATATTGGCGGTATCGGTATGCAAAATCCGGTGACTACCGCCTCTGGCACCTTTGGTTTTGGACAGGAATACAGTCCTTATATTGATATCAACCGTCTAGGTGCCATTGTGGTCAAAGGCACCACCCTTAGGCCCCGGCAGGGCAATGTTACCCCTAGGATAGTGGAAACCCCTGCGGGTATTTTAAATTCCATTGGTTTGCAAAACCCCGGGGTGGACTATGTACTGGAACACTATGTGCCCTATTTTAAGAGCCTACAGGTGCCGGTAATTGTTAATATTTCCGGTGATACCGTGGAGGATTATGGCAAGGTGGCAGAGAAGTTGTCTGTTGCGGGTGTTGCTGGGCTAGAGGTAAACATCTCTTGTCCCAACGTGAAAAAGGGTGGCATGGCCTTTGGCAGTGACCCGACAATGGCTGCTGAGGTGACGGCAGTGGTTAAAGCTGCTGCTAATGTGCCAGTAATTGTCAAACTGTCACCAAATGTCACAGATATTACCAAAGTGGCCGAAGCGGTGGCTGTTGCCGGTGCCGATGCTTTGTCGCTGATCAATACGCTATTAGGCATGTCCATTGACATCAAAACCCGCCGCCCGGTGTTAGGTAATATAATGGGTGGACTATCAGGCCCAGCGGTAAAACCGGTGGCTGTGCGGGCGGTATGGCAGGTTTATAATGCAGTAAAGTTACCGATAATCGGCATGGGAGGCATAAGTAATGCTGACGATGCACTGGAGTTTATTTTAGCCGGCGCCAGTGCGGTGGCGGTTGGTACAGCAAATTTCGTAAATCCTAGGGCTACTTTGGAAATAATAGATGGTATAGAAAGATATTTAGTTGAGAACGGCATAGATGATATAAGCGATTTAGTGGGAGCAGCACATAAGTAATTATGAATTATGAATTATGAATTTTGAATTATTGAGAGGAAAAGCTTGTGTGCCAGTGCCTGACTCCAGCCGTTGGAATAATGTTATCTTACCTACAGCATCTGCTCAGGCTGGTGTCTGGCTGTGGCTAAACAATCCTTGTTAGATTTCATCATAAGGAGGAATTTATGGGTAAAGAGAAATTAATTGTCGCCTTGGATGTGGATTCCTTAGATAAAGCACTGCGGTTGGTAGATCAGCTACAGCCCCATGTGGGCATGTTTAAAGTGGGCATGGAACTGTATAATGCCGTCGGTCCTCAGGTACTCCACGCCATTCATGAACGGGGTGGAAAGGTTTTTTTAGATTTAAAAATGCACGATATTCCCACCACAGTGGCTAAAGCGGCCCGGGTGTTAACTAGACATGGGGCAGCTATTATCAATGTGCATGCAGCCGGTGGCTTGGCAATGTTACAGGCCACAGCCAGTGCTGTGCAGGATGAAGCGGCGGTACAGGGTATTAAACCGCCCCAGGTAATTGCGGTGACGGTGCTGACCAGTATGGATCAGATAGCGTTAAACAGTCAATTAAACATTCCAGGCACAGTGCAAGGGCAAGTGGTACGCTGGGCTAAGATGGCCCAACAGGCTGGCTTGCATGGGGTGGTGGCTTCGCCTTGGGAAATTAAGGCCATCAGAGAAACCTGCGGAGACAATTTTGTCATTATTACTCCCGGCATCAGACCAATGGGAACCCAAAAGAACGACCAAGAAAGAATTATGACACCTAAGGAAGCGGTGGCGTTGGGTGCCACTTATTTGGTAATTGGGCGTCCGATAACTGCCGCAACAGACCCAGTGACAGCGGCGAAGGCCATTGTGGCAGAAATATCTGAAGTGGATGGAGGCACAACATGTTAACAAAGGAACGGATTATTGATATATTTACTGAATCAAAGGCAATGTTAACTGGTCACTTTCGCTTAACCTCGGGCAAACATAGTGACCAATACTTTCAATGTGCCCAAGTGCTGCAGTATCCTTATTATTGTGCTGAATTGGGCCAAGAACTGGCTGAACGCTTTCGTGATGCCAAGGTAGAAACAGTTATTGGTCCGGCCATGGGCGGTATTCTGGTGGCCTATGAGTTGGCGCGGCAATTGGGTGTACGCAGTTTGTTTGCGGAACGGGAAGACGGAGTGATGACACTGCGCCGTAACTTTGCCATTAAACCTGGAGAAAGGGTGCTGGTGGCCGAAGATGTAATTACCACCGGTGGCTCGGTTAAAGAAGTAATTGAGGTGGTTAGAAAACTAGGTGGCGAAGTGGTTGGGGTGGCAGTACTGGTCAACCGCAGTGGTGGTAAAGCCGATTTAGGAGTACGCACAGAAGCACTGTTAAACACCAGTGTGGTTACATATGACCCAGAGGATTGTCCGTTGTGCCAGCAAGGTACACCAGCAGTGAAACCCGGTAGTAGGAGTTAATGATCTAAAATTTAGAATTGTTGGTTGTTTCAGTTATTAATATCGTGTTATATTTATTTATTGGTACAAGGCAGTATTTTATTAAACGGAGGTTGTAACCATGGAATATAACAGATTTGGTAATAAGATTGTGCTTCGGCTAGATAAGGGAGAGGAAGTTGTCCAGTCTATCAAAACTATTTGCGCCGAAAACGATATTAAACTAGGTTCTATTACAGGACTAGGCGCTGTAAATAAAGTTGTGATTGGGCTATTTGAAACTGATATTAAACATTACCACTCACAAGAATTTACCGGTGACATGGAAATAACCAGTTTAATAGGTAACATATCTAGAATGAACGGTGAGGTGTATCTTCACTGCCACGCCACATTAGGTAATAAAGAATTTAACATCATCGGTGGTCACCTGAATTCAGCAGTGATTAGTGCCACTGGGGAAATTATAATTGATATTATAGATGGAGAAGTTGACCGAGAATTTTCAGAGGAAATTGGTTTAAACTTAATTAAGTTTTCATGATTATCAACACAGAAATAAAAAGTATGATGTTAAATCTAAATGGTATAAATGTTAATTGCTATACAGCAGGGGAGTCTGGCAGTCCAATTATTCTTTTGCATGGAGCAGGTGTTGATTCTGCCGACATATCTTGGCGCGAAATTATTAAACCTTTATCAGAACATTATCGTGTATTTGCTCCAGACCTGCCCGGATATGGTAAAAGTGATAAACCAGATGATGTTGAATATTCACTGACATTTTATGTAGAGATATTGGAAAGATTAATCGAATCTCTAAATTTTAATAAAGTAAGTCTAATTGGTCTGTCCCTTGGTGGTGGTATCTCTATTGCTTATACCTTAAAGCACCCATTGCAGGTTGAGAAACTTGTCTTGGTAGGAGCATACGGAATTTTTAAAAGGCTTCCTTATCATCTTTTGTCGTACTGGTATACGCAATCATCATTTAATGAATTATCTTATAGGCTAACGGCCAAGAGCCGAAGGTTTGTAAAATGGACTCTTTTAAATGGTTTGTTTGGAAATCCCGATAATCTTTCAGATGAGCTTGTTGATGAAATACATCAAGCACTAAAAGCTCCTAATGCAGGCAAAGCATTTGCTTCTTTCCAAAGAAGTGATATTACAAGGAATGGTCTGCGTTCAAATTTGGCAGAAAGGTTGTCAGAGATTAAGGTACCTACGCTAATAGTGCATGGAACAAAAGATACCAGTGTTCCTGTTGTGCATGCTCAAAAAGCACATCAAGTTATTAAAGGTTCACAACTTTATCTTATGGAAGGATGCAAACACTGGGCTCAAAAGGAGAAACCAGAAGAGTTTATCCGGATCGTGTCTGCTTTCTTAGCTAGTAAAAACGAGCTGTGAAGTGAAAAGTGTTTCACTCCAACACAACACCGATAATAATGCAATCATGGTCCGGCCCTAACTAATGGTGCTGGACCATATAAATCCGCGCTAGGAGTTGTGACGAAGTAAATGTGGCACTTTGTTACTTACCAAAAATTGTTGCTTGCAACAAAGATGCAAAAGTAATAAAATGAAATTCTGCCGCCGATGAGGCGGACGGAAACAGCAACATGGAAAGCGAAAACAAAAGTAAAAAATACCAGTTGACATAAAGTTGGCTCAGTGTTAAACTAATAAACGTCGCTGCTGAGGCGGCGGCAACAACTG